>JAHRWI010000178.1 GCA_019090225.1 Porticoccaceae bacterium | reverse complement strand
GACAATGCGTTGGTCGCGAAATTGTTCGCGGTTTTGTACCAGGTAGTGAACACTCTTGTTTTCGTATTGTTCAATATTGGCGAGCGGTGGTTTGTTGGGGCCAAAGGCACCGGCTCCCGCCGCGATAATGATTGCTTTTGCGTTCACCGTTGTGCCTTTTGAGGTGCTCAGTTGCCAGCCTTCTTCCCGCTGTTCTAGAGAAACCACTTGTTGGTCGAGGTGAAACACAGGATTAAAGGGTTTGATCTGTTCTTCAAGGCGTTCAATCAATTCTGCACCGCTTACTTTCGGCGCGGCGGGAATGTCGAAGATGGGCTTTTCGGGATAGAGTGCTGTGCATTGACCACCGGTCGCGGGTAATGCATCGATCACCTGTGTGGACATTTTCAGCATACCGCATTGAAAAACGCTGAACAGCCCGACTGGCCCCGCGCCGATGATGGCAACGTCGGTGGTATGTGTTGATGGCTTGGTCAAAATCACTCCTGGCCGAACCGAGGTCGTGGCGCTCGGGTCGGGTTATTCGGGGATATGTGGCTTACTCAAAAACGATGGTTTTGTTGCCGTGGATCAAAACGCGGTCTTCAAGGTGATAGCGTAAACCACGGGCTAGTACCGTTTTCTCTACATCTTTGCCAATACGCACCATGTCGTCGATGCTGTCGTGATGATTGATACGCGCGACATCCTGATCAATGATCGGCCCGGCATCCAGCTCATCGGTCACATAATGACAGGTGGCACCGATCAGCTTGACGCCGCGTTTGGCAGCCTGATGGTAGTTTGGCACCAGCAAAAGCCGGTAAAAAACTGTGGTGAATGTTAATAATTCTACCGGCGTAACGGGTGCAGATTTCCGGCGGCAGTATTTGCATATAGCGGGCGAGGACAATTACCTCAGGGGCTAAGTCGTCGAGCAAGTCAGTGAGCGCGGCAAAATGCTCAGTCTTGTTGTCAGCAGGCAGGTGGTAATAGGGTAGTTGGTGCCACTCGACATAACTGCGCAGGGCGTCGTGGTTTGATATTACCGCCGGAATTTCATAATCCAGTTCATCACTACGCCAGCGGTAAAGTAAGTCAGACAGGCAGTGGGCTTGTTTGCTGGCCAGTAATACCACGCGAGTCGGGGCACTGGTGTCCCTGATACGCCATTGCATATTAAAAGCCTTCGCTAGCGGTGCAAAGCGAGTGCGTAACTTCTCAACGCCGTAACTTAATGAATCGGCAGCAATGACCTGGCGGGTAAAAAAACATTTTGAATCGGGATCGAGATAATGATTGGCCTCGGTAATTAAGCCACCCTGCTCGGCGAGAAATGAACTCACCGCAGCGACGATGCCGACTTTGTCGGGGCAACTAATAATCAGGCGGTAAGTGTTGATCGACATGGGCTGGGATCCAGAAAATGCGCGCTATTGTAACTGTCTTGGTGCTTATAAATACAGTCTGAGATACCAACGCAGGCAAACTTGATAATAGGTCTGGCTCTGTAATTCCTGATCTGCATCAATTACAGGATACCTATAAGGCCTGAGAATAAAATCCGATTCAAGCGAGGGCAAAACGATGATTAAAGAAGTCTACGGGAATATTCTTTGGAGTAAGTCGGACGCAATTGTCCAGGGCATCGCGCAGAACGAGAATTTTTCAGAAGGTCTGGCCGCGTCTGTGAAGGACGAATGGCCCGCTATCGAAAAGGATTTTAAAGAATGTTGTTGTAACGGTGAGATGCAGCCGGGTGATGTTTGGGAGTGGGAAAATAGTAGTGGCGTCAATATATTGAATTTGGTGACACACAGTGACTCTATCAAGGCTTCCCTGGGCAGCCTTGACGACAGCCTCGCCAAGTTGCCCGCATTAGTTAAGAAAAATGGATTGAAGAGCCTGGCGATTCCGAAAGTAGGCACGGATGTTGGCGATCTTGATTGGCGGGATGTTAAGCCATTGATAGAAAAACACCTGGGCGGCCTTGGTATTCCGGTTTATCTGTACACCATCTTTCAAAAGAATATTGCTGCAGTGGAGGAGTAATCACTGAAGCCGGTATTTATCTTTCTGCTGTCTGTCAGTTTATAGCGCTGAGCGTCCAGTATTAACTATCACAGGATTGCAGACTGATCAATTTTGTGGCTTGCTGAGTTTCTTTTTAGGGATTGAAAAGGAAATTCAGCATGAAATTGTATCGTCGGCGGCAGCCAGCTACCTCTACCCGCAGGGCGCTGGCCTTGATTATCTGCATGCTTACCGTTCACTTCGTGACGTCCACCGAAGTAAGTGCTGGTGAAATCTATAAGTGGGTCGATGAGCAGGGGCGGGTGCAATTCAGTGATACAGCCCCCGAAGCGGGCACCCAGGCTGAGGCAGAAAAAGTCATTATCCGGCCGGATATCAACACCATAAAAGGTGCTGATGTTTCGGTATCAGATTATCTGCAAACCGTTCAGGAAAAACGTGAAGAGGTTGAAAAACTAGAAGCCGAGCGTCAGAAGCCGGTGGTGATGTATAGCACTACCTGGTGTGGTGTGTGCAAACGTGCCAGGAAGTATTTTGTCGCGAATAATATTCCTTTTAGTGAATATGACATAGAAAAATCTGAGCGTGGTCGCAAGGGTTATGCGAACCTCAACGGCCGTGGCGTCCCTATTATTCTGGTTGGTAAAAAGCGCATGGATGGTTTTACTTCGGCTGGTTTTAAGCAGATGTATCCACACTAATATCAATTTCTAGCAGCGCTTGGGCTTGCAGTTCTAATGGGTAGTTAGCGGCTTTATATAGGTAGCTCTGGAATTTTTACTCAAAGCCCACAAACTCAGTAAAGTTTTCAAGGGCTTCCCGGCCGGGTTTGACGCTATTGGCGGGGTGGCCCTCGTCCAGATAACCCAACGCGATACCGTTATAAATATAGTGTTCTTCGGGAATATCCAGCACCTCTCTGATGGCTGGTTGCACGTCTTGCCAGAAACCCTGGGCGCAGGAATGTAAACCATATTCACGGGCTATCAACATAACATTACCCATCAGGATGCCCAGGTCACCCAGTTGTCCGGGCATCAGTGAGCGATGCATGGAAAATATCAGGCCCACGGGGGCGCCAAAGAAATAAAAGTTTTGCATTAACTGCTTTGCTCGGGCTTCCTTATCTTTTCTATCAATGTTGAGTGCAGAATACAGCGCCATGCCACAGGCGTAACGTCGGGCTTTATAGGGATTAATAAAGTTTTTCGGGGGTGATTGATATTCCTGCTCTATGCTGCCGATGGGATGTTCCGCAGCAAAGGCCAGGGCTTTTTCTATTAGTGCTTCACGGGCCTGGCCCGTTACGGCGTGGATATGCCAGGGTTGCATGTTGCTGCCGGAGGGGGCCAGGCGGGCGTGATCAAGTATTTTGTGAACGATATCTTTACTGACCGGAGTGTCAAGAAAAGCGCGGGCCGAAATGCGGGTCGATACTGCTTCGAGAAGTTCCATTAATAGCCTTAGTTATTCGTCGTTAAATTGTCAGTGTTTAATGATTGGGTGCGCTCAGTGTTTCAACGCCTTTTGGGCCTGCGACCAGGAGGGTGTCGGCGGCTCGGTTGGCAAAAAGCCCGTTGCATACGAGGCCGGTAATATTGTTGAGTATCTCCTCCAGGGCTTTGGCCGATCCCATCGGGTAAAGTTTGTGGATATCGAGAATAATATTGCCGTTGTCGGTGACGACATTTTCTCGATACACCGGCTCACCACCGAGTTTGATAATAGCTCTGGCGACATGGCTCCTGGCCATAGGAATAACCTCGACGGGTAGAGGGAATTTGCCAAGATGTTTAACTTGCTTGCTCTTATCGACGATGCAGACAAATTCTTTGGCCACAGCTGCGACAATTTTCTCGCGGGTTAAAGCACCGCCGCCACCTTTAATAAGTTCCAGATGGGGATTCACTTCGTCGGCACCATCAATATAAAGCTGCACTGTATCGACACTGTTCAGATCGAGAACAGCTATGCCGTGTTGGCGTAATCGCTCAGCAGATTGTTCCGAGCTAGCGACCGTGCCTGCAATTTTGCCTTTGTGTGCGGCTAGCAGGTCGATAAAATAATTACATGTGGAGCCAGTGCCGATGCCCAGGTAGCTGTCAAAATCGAGGTTCTTTAGGGTGTATTCAAGTGCTGCTTGCGCAACGGCCTGCTTTAATTGTTCTTGTTTCATGGTGGGCTCCCGGTCGAAAGCCTATTATACGGCAGCACTGGAGCGGCTGGCCTACTTTATTGATTAAAAGGAAAGCTTGATTAAAGGAAGGTTTGATTAAAAGCCAGACCTGGTTAAAGAAACAGAGGCTTAGAGAAGGCGTCGTTAAATCAAAGTATTCACCCAAGATCAAAGCCTATTACTGGCCTTATTGAAGCGCAGTCACTACCATGGCGCTAATTCGAACTGCCTGGATCAGGCCCCAAAAATAACTGAGTCTTAAATGCCTAAATCCTATGTTAAGCGCATCCTTGATGCGCGTATTTATGATCTTGCCGTAGAGACACCTATTGATGAAGCGCCCTTGTTATCGACGCGTTTGAATAATCGTGTCCTACTCAAACGTGAAGATCTGCAGCCGGTTTTTTCATTTAAATTGCGTGGTGCGTACAACAAGATGTTGCAACTCAGTGAGGCTGAGCGTGACCGTGGTGTGGTGGCGGCATCGGCGGGTAATCATGCTCAGGGCCTGGCGTTAGCGGCAAAAAAGATGGGGGTAAAAGCGACCATTGTTATGCCGCGTACCACCCCGCAAATTAAAATTGATGCAGTGCGATCTCACGGTGCTCGGGTTGTCTTGCATGGTGATACTTATGATGCAGCTTCTCAGCATGCTCAGAAACTGGTTGAAGACAAGGCCCTGGTTTATATCCACCCCTTCGATGATCCCGATGTTATCGCCGGGCAGGGCACCATTGCGGTCGAGATATTGCGTCAGTATCCAGGCAAGCTCGATGCTATTTTTGTTCCCGTCGGCGGAGGAGGTTTATGTGCAGGTATTGCCGCCTATGTGAAGTATGTGCGTCCAGACATAAAAATAATCGCTGTGGAATCTGATGATGCTGCCTGTCTTAGCGCCGCCATGGCGGCAGGGCGGCGAGTGCGTTTGAAAGAGGTCGGCCTATTTGCCGATGGCACCGCAGTGGCGCAGATCGGCAAAGAAACATTCCGCATACTTCGGGATACGGTGGACGAAGTGATTACCGTTAGCACCGATGAAATTTGTGCGGCGATTAAAGATACTTTTGACGATACCCGATCTATTTGCGAACCGTCGGGCGCCTTAGGTATTGCCGGTATCAAGAAATATGTTGAACAGACCGGCTGTGAAGGCCGCACTTTGCTGGCCATTGATAGCGGCGCCAATATTAATTTTGATCGGTTGCGCTATATTTCTGAGCGTACGGAGATTGGTGAAAAGCGCGAAGCAGTGATCGCTGTCACCATTCCAGAAGCACCGGGTAGTTTTAAGCGCTTTTGTGCGGCCCTCAGTCGGCGCATGGTCACCGAGTTTAATTACCGATTTGCAGATAATAAAGAAGCGCATATATTTGTGGGAATTCAGGTCGCATCTGATGCCGACCGGGATGCGATGGTGGAGGAGCTAAGGGCCAAAGCTTATTCGGTCAGGGATATGACTGACAATGAAATGGCCAAGCTGCACATCCGACATATGGTCGGCGGTCATGCGCCTGAAATAAATGATGAAATTATTTATCGTTTTGAATTTCCCGAACGCCCCGGCGCGCTGTCGAATTTTCTTGGCAAGCTGGGCGGGCGATGGAACATCTCCATGTTCCACTATCGTAATCACGGCTCAGCCTATGGGCGTGTGTTGGTCGGTTTACAGGTCCCCGTAGCTGACCGGCGTGAGGTGACCCGCTTTCTGGATTCTTTGGGTTATGGTTATCAAGAAGAGACCGATAACGAGGCCTATCAGTTTTTTCTTAGCTAAAGGATGGGAGTTAGGCCAGCTTTTGCAATTCACCTAAACTGCGGATTTGTACAGAATCTACCCCCGGTCCGCTCAGGGTGTCGGATATAACAACGGCCTTATCATCGGCCGTGAAATCATCGCGCTTCAGTAAAGCACTAGCTGCTGTTGAAAGAATCTTGTCGGGATCGGGAGCGTAATCGATCACAAAGCTCAGCACATTACGGTTTAGTATTAACTGACGATGGGTGCGCTCATCAAACGTGAAAGCACAAATTATTGGGGTTTGGGGATGGCAGTTAGTTATATAGTTGGCCATACGGCCGGTTTTGGTGGGCACGATAATGGCTTTGGCACCAATCGATTCTGCTAACTTAACGGCCGCCGCGGACATTTCCTGCTTATCGGTATCCATCGTCAGGTTTTCGGTAAACATCAGGCCGCGACTTTTTTCAGTAGAGCGAGCGATTTTGTCGAGCATCTCTACACAGCGCACCGGATATTTGCCGATGGTAGTCTCACCAGACAACATAATGGCATCGGCTTCTTCATAAACTGCATTGGCGACATCGGTGACTTCAGCTCGGGTTGGTAGCGGGTTCTCTATCATCGACTCGAGCATATGGGTGGCAACAATCACCCGACGGCCGTGAATTGCACATTGCCGGACGATACGCCGCTGAACCCGGGGTAGCACTTCGATGGCTATCTCGACACCGAGGTCACCCCTGGCGACCATAATGCCATCTGAGACCTCAATGATACTTTCGAGGTTGGTCAGGCCTTCCTG
>JAHRWI010000177.1 GCA_019090225.1 Porticoccaceae bacterium | reverse complement strand
GCTCACTGCTACGGGGCAAAGACGGCAACAAAGATCAAAGTTATTTTCTCTATGCAGTCTCGGAGCAGGCCTTAGCAAAAACCCTGTTCCCGATTGGCGAGCTGGAAAAGCCTCGGGTTCGGGAGCTAGCCGAGGCTCACGATCTGATAACCCACGACAAAAAAGACAGCACCGGCATCTGCTTTATCGGCGAGCGGCGCTTTAAAGACTTTCTGGAACAATACATCCCCGCCCAGGCGGGTGATATCGTCACGCCGGAAGGCGAGATTATTGGCCAACATCAGGGTTCGATGTTTTATACCCTGGGTCAGCGCGAGGGCCTGGGCATCGGCGGCGTGCAAAATCGGCCAGACGCGCCCTGGTATGTGGTCGCTAAAGATGTCACCGAAAATGTGCTCACCGTCGTGCAAAGTAATGACCACCCCTTGCTGTTCTCCTCGATATTGAGCACCGAACAATTACACTGGATTAACGGCCAGCCTGGCGAGGCCTCGTTTAGCTGTACGGCTAAAACCCGCTATCGCCAGGCAGATCAAAGCTGTCACGTCACCTTGACCGGAGACGGTGCCTGCCGCGTGACTTTCGATAAACCACAGCGCTCGGTAACACCTGGGCAATCAGTGGTTTTTTATGATGATGAGCTTTGCCTGGGTGGCGGCATCATCACCCAAAGCTGGAATCCCTGATAAGTCACAAGCGCTTCAGCCACAAAAAATTAGAACCAGGAATCAACCGCCCCTATGAATACATTTGGATATGAGTAATTCTCCCAGCCGCGACCAAATCATTGCTTTAGCCGGCTTGTTCCAGGCCTGCGCGCAGGTTGACTCCCTGGCGCGCACTGGCCATATCCAGCCTGAAGCGCTGAACACCGCCCTCGTCAGCTTGCTAGAGCAAAACCCCGCTAGTTGCGAAGCCACCTTTGGCTCGGTCGCGAAGCTAAGCACCGGCTTCGATGCCATGGAGAAATTACTGGATTCTGACCAACGCAGTAAAGTTCAGGACATCCTCCGCTACGCACTGGGTCTTATTTATCTGCAAGGAAAAATCCTAAAAAACACTGCCATGCTCAATAAAATTGGCGAGGGTATTGCCCGGACCAATAACCAGGCGCAGCATTTTTCGCCGGATCACGACAACGTTATCAGCAGCCTGGCAGACTTATATAGCAATACCGTCAGCACCTACCGCTTTCGCATTCAGGTCAATGGCCAGGGTGGCTTTCTACAACAGGCCAACATTGCCAAACGCATACGTTGTTTATTATTTTCCGGGATTCGCGCCAGTATTCTCTGGCACCAGATGGGCGGCCGCCGCTGGCATTTCGTGTTTTATCGAAAACACATGCTGGAACAAATCCAGCAGTTGCGCCGTGAATGCTAGGCGAGACAAACAAGTTTTTGCCTAAGCCTACCCACTACCAATCCCCTAAAATACAGGCCTGCTAAAGCCTGGGCATTAAGGTAAAATGCCGCGCTTCTCGCCCGGCTATCTTAACGCCAATATCTGACTAGACTAATACCTGATTAAGCCAGTCACCCGCTAATGGCCAACTGATAACTAAGCAGCCACCTAAGCAATATTTATGGATACCGCTATGGATCTTTCTGCTCTGACTGCCGTAACGCCTATCGATGGCCGCTACGGCTCCAAAACCGATTCTTTGAGAAGCTCATTTAGTGAATTTGGCCTAATTAAATATCGCGTCTTTGTGGAGGTGCGCTGGCTGCAATTTTTAGCCGATCATACTGAGATTACCGAGCTTCCAAAGCTATCCTCAGCTAGCCAAGAGTTTCTGGAGCAATTACTTAACGGCTTCGATGAGCAAAAGGCCCAGCGCATCAAAGTTATTGAGCAGACCACCAATCACGACGTTAAAGCAGTCGAGTATTATCTAAAAGAATGTTTTGCCGAGCAGCCAGAACTCGCCGCCGCCAGCGAATTTGTGCACTTTGCCTGCACCTCGGAAGACATCAATAATTTATCCCACGCGCTGATGCTGCAAGAAGGCAGAGACCAGGTATTACTGCCGATGCTCGATGAAGTGCTTAGCAAACTCAGTGAACTTGCCGAGCAATATAGCGAAGTAGCGATGTTGTCCCGCACCCATGGCCAAACCGCTTCACCCACCACCATGGGTAAAGAGTTTGCCAATGTGGTCGCCCGTCTCAATCGACAACGAGTACAGATTGCAGCCGTACCCCTGCTCGGCAAAATAAATGGTGCGGTGGGTAACTTTAACGCCCATCTCAGCGCCTACCCAGATATCGACTGGTCTACCAGCGGCCAAACCTTTGTCGAAGGTCTAGGTCTGGTCTGGAATCCCTACACCACACAAATCGAACCCCACGACTACATGGCCGAATTATTTGATAGCCTGAGTCGGGCAAACACGATTTTGATCGATTTAAACCGTGATATCTGGGCTTATATATCAGTGGGTTACTTTAAGCAGCGCACCATCGAAGGTGAAGTCGGCTCATCGACCATGCCTCACAAGGTCAACCCCATAGACTTCGAAAACGCCGAGGGTAACTTGGGTTTAGGCAATGCGATTTTTCAGCATTTAGCCAGCAAGTTGCCTGTCTCACGCTGGCAAAGGGATCTCACCGACTCCACGGTATTACGCAACATGGGCGTCGGTTTTGCTTACAGCCTTATCGCCTATCAATCTCTGCTCAAAGGCTTGAACAAGCTGGAATTAAACCCCACTCGTCTGGCTCAGGATCTCGATAATGCCTGGGAAGTGCTGGCTGAACCCATCCAAACCGTGATGCGTCGCTATAGCATTCCAGAGCCTTACGAAAAGCTCAAGGCTTTAACCCGTGGCCAGGCCATCACCCAGCAAACCCTCAAAGAATTTATTGAAACGCTGGAACTACCGGACCAGGCCCGTGCCGAGTTGTTGACATTAACCCCCGCCAGTTACACAGGTATAGCAGCGAGCCTGGCAAAAAATATTGCTAAACATGTTTAGGTATATCCAGCCAAATGCGCGCCAAGCTTGTTACGTCTAATGCTGATCATGTCCAGGGGTAATATTCCTGGCGGTATTCTAGGAGAAATACCCCCAAAGCAATTTCTTGCCGAGTATTGGCAAAAAAAGCCCCTGCTCATTAAAAATGCTTTAGCCGATCTCCCGACTCTTTCTGCCGACGAACTCGCCGGTCTATCTATGGAGGACGAAATTGAATCCCGGTTGGTGCTCGAAGATCAAAGCACCTCAAACTGGCAATTACGCCCCGGGCCTTTTAGTGAGCAAACCTTGCAGGATTTGCCTGATAGCCACTGGAGTCTGCTGGTTCAGGCTGTTGATCAATGGTTACCTGAGGCCCACGCCTTACTCGATGACTTTAGTTTTTTGCCGCGCTGGCGGCTCGACGACATTATGGTCAGCTTGTCCGCAGACCAGGGCAGCGTCGGGCCGCACTTCGACAACTACGATGTCTTTCTACTGCAAACCAGGGGTCAAAAGCGCTGGCGCATAGGCCAGGTTTGCGATGCCGACACGCCACTGATAGAAAATGCGCCGCTGTGTTTAATTGAGGATTTCCAACAGCAGGAAGAATACCTGCTGGAGCCTGGTGACATGCTCTACTTGCCACCAAGGCTGGCCCACTGGGGCATTGCTGAAGGCGAATCCATGACCTTTTCTATCGGCTTTCGCGCACCCACAGCTGTCGAGCTGTTAGATGATCTGGCCACTGAGTTGCTGGCCAATCCAAAACTGGCGAGCAAGCCATTTATCGACCCGGCGTTTTATATAGTCCCAGCCTCTGATCAGGCCTTTAAACAGCCGTTTAGCGAAGTGGATAAAAAGCCCAACAAAAACCCAACAGGTATCACAGGCGGAGCTATCACCCCGCCGTTTATAGAGGCCGTTAAAAACCTGCTTATCGAGCAGTTATCTGATGACAAACTGCTCAGTGAATGGTTTGCCCGCTTTATGACGGAGCGTAAATATCCAGAATTGGAATTGCTCGCCGAGAAAGATTCCCCTGTCTGGCAAGGCACCCTGGCCGACGATGAGCGACTAAGCTGGCATCCTGCTTCCCGTTGCGC
>JAHRWI010000176.1 GCA_019090225.1 Porticoccaceae bacterium | reverse complement strand
TCGGCATAGACCCAGACCTGGCTTAAATCAACGATCATATAAAGCTCAGTTTTTGGCGTGACGTATTGACCCTTGCGCGCGCCGATACGAATGACGGTTCCCGTTGCGGGGCTATGAATATGTTGAGTTTTTTTAATTTCCCGGCTTTGTTCAAGCTCATGAATTTGATGTTGCGCCACATCCAGCAGGTGTAAGCGTTCCCTTGAGCTTTTTACTAAATTTTCGGCACCCTGTTTGATCTCACCAAAGGGGCTATTTTCAAAAGTCTCCAGTGAATTTAGCGCGAGCAAATATTCCTGTTGTGTGGAGACCAGTTTGGGCGAGTAGATGCTTAACAAAACGTCGTCAAAGGCGACATGCTGCCCGGTTTTGTCGATGCGAATATCTTCAATCCAGCCTTCTACTTTTGGGTGGAGGTGGGTCATTTTGGCTTCATCAAAATCCACTCGGCCCACCGCGCGAATGGTTCGGCTTAAGGCTTGTCGCGTGGCAATGGCTGTGCGTACACCGATGTTTTGCACGACCACGGGATCAATCTGGACAGAACCTGCCATGGCCTCAGTACTTGCACCTCCGTCTATATAAACCGGCAGATAGTCCATCCCCATGGAGCCTTTGGCCGGCACCGGAGAGGTGATGGATGGATCCATAGGGTGGCGGTAAAACAGCGGTTCTTTACTTTTTTGCATGTCTTGATCAGTTACGGCAGTCATCTGGCTGCCCTGTCGTTCGGACAACCAGTAGCCAGCCCCGCCACCGAGTGCGAGCATTAAAGCTGCGGTAGTAATGATTGATTTATTCATAAATATTTTCCTCGCCAACGGCCGCAGCCAGTTGCGCCAGCGCCTGATTGGCTTCGGTGAGCGCCTGCCAATATTGAAGTTGATAGTTAAATAGCGTGACCTGGCTACGAATCAGGTTGAGAAAATCCACCTGATTCACCTGGTAGCCCGCCAGCATCGAAGACACGGTTTGCCGGGCCAGGGGGATAATGCCCTGCTTAAACAGGGCGAATTGTTCCTGAGCGCGTTGATAATTGGTCGCCGCCAGGGAAATATCGGCGCGAACCGTACCCTGCTTATCCTGAAGGGCGTAACGATTTTGTGCTAATTCAAAGCTGCGCTGTTGCACGGCTCTGGATTGTTTGCGATCGGTATGAATAGGTAGGTTGACGCTGAACATAAGGGATAGCAGATCCGAACGTGAACCGCCCTGAGCCATGGGGTTATCGCCGCGCCGATCACCGTAGGCAACACCCACTTTAAAGTCCGGATAATAATTTTTTTCGGCTAGATCGAGTCGCGATTGTGCGGCGCTAATGTGCTTTCTGGTTTTTTCCAACAAAGGTCTTACGGCTTCGGCTCGCCGATAGAGGATTTCCTGATCGGCAATTGTGGCCATATTTTCCGAAACAGTTTTCGGCAGGATTATCCTGGTATTCGCCGGGCTATCCATCAGCACATTGAGCTGGATGACCTGGCTTTGACGAATCGCCTTTAACTGAATTTTTCGGTCAAGTAATTTTGATAATTCCAGTTGCGCCAACAGGACATCCTGTTGCAAACCATCGCCGACCTCGTATTTGGTCTGTGCGACCTGAATAAAGTTGCGTAGTAAAGCCTGATTACTCTCGACCGTATCCAGCGCACGATCCAGATAAAACAGTTGCCACCAGCTGCGCTTAACATTGTTTATTAAACGCAGCCTGGTCTCGTCAACTGAATATCCCGCCGCCTGGGCGTCAAATTCGCTGGCAGCTTCTTTTAATGCCAGCTTGCCAGGAAAGGGAAAGGCCTGGCTCACGCCAATCTGCATTTGAGTCATAGGCTCCTGGCCGACATGAAAAGTGTTGGAGGGCAGATTCATAGCGTTTAAGCTTAAAACCGGGTCGGGCAATGTGCCCTGTTGGGAGGGGATTTCCTTCAGGGCTTCGTAACGCGCCTGCATTTGGGCAAGGTTTGGGTTGGTACTGACGGCCTTATCGATGGCCATTTTTTCTGTCAGTATTTGTCCTGATATTGGCTCACTGGCCTGGGAAGTCTCTGTTGCCAGGACGGTAGCGGGGGTCGTAACGAACAGAGCTATGAACAGCGCCAACCGGCGAAAGGCAATAAAAATCTGCCGTGCTAATTTCGCGGGTGGCTTGCCGGGTGGTATGCCGGGGATAAATACCATGATGTCTCCCAAAAATTTCTGAAGGCTTTATTGTTGATGCCCCTGGGGTTTTCAAGTTGGGAGTTTGGCTGCTCCCGCTAATAAATTCGATACAGCTCGATAGCACTCGACAGAAAGTCGATAAGCGCTGGGCAAAGCGGGCCATGTTTCAGGCGCACTGACCCTGTATTAGTGGGAAATTGGGGGGCGGAACAGAGAGGCGATCAAGTGATCTTGAGGCAAGCTAGTGTAGGCGCTGGTGGGTAAAACAAAATTCATATTAAACCCAGACTGGGTTTCGGATAAGGCAGCTGTTGCGCATCCACCCATCATGCAATCGCAATCGCTAATACATTCCGGCGCTGCGTCTGCGTCTAAAACGGGTTTGGGGCTTAGGGAAGATTTTGATTGCTGGTGTTGGCTATGATCAATCCCCATCGCTTTAATTGCGGGGGTCTCTGTTGCTGAAGGCTGATTTAAAGCATCAAACGTTTGTTGCTCAAGCTGCGTCGACAAAGCCGGATTTTCACAACACAGGCTCGCAGAGGCCAAAGCCTGACCAAGGAAGGTCATCAGCCATAGCGCTACGATAAAATGTCGATACCGGGTTTTTCGCATTAGTTTGTTATCATCGCCTATCGGTGTTTACCCTTATTGAAGTTTCCTTCGTTGCAACAGAGTTGGGCCTGCATTTCAGCTGCATAGAGTACATTAAAGGCACATTAGTTCAATGGCTTGTACCACACAAGCGTACGAAATAGGCCGGTATGCAGCGGTTTGGGATTAACTCTCGGGCTTGTCCCAGTCTGAAGGATCGGTTTTGGCCTTATTTTTGCCGAATTTTTTACGCGCCCCTTGTTTCGGCTGGTTGTTCCATAGCTGTCCTGCTGACAAGCATTGCCAACCCCATTTAATCCAGTTCATCAGGGCAAACACTATCCACAGAGACCACAGCAACATGGCGATCCGAAATACATTGAGCGGCAGGCTGAATACCCAACCCTGGGGCAGGGTGTCAGCGCTGTGATCCTGATACCACTGGTAGAGATAATTGCTGGAGCCGTTACCGGTTACCTGCATATTTGGCGATGACAGCAGGCTCTGAGGAATGGTCGCAAACAGGCTGATTAGCGCAATAATCGATAGCCCAATCAGTCCCACCTGGATGACATTAAAGAGTTGGGAGCTTGCGTCTACCGACCGGCGCTGCCGTGCTTCCATGGCAAAAAACCAGACTACGACGGCGATGCTCCCGACCATATTCACCGTGCTCATACCCAAAGCCAGGAGCAACCATTGCCAGGTGTTAACGGGGATGGACAGGGCCTGGCGTTTGATAATGGCACCCAGCAAAAAGGCAATAATCAGAATGATGGCCAGTACGCCCCAGTAAAGCATGGCCGGGCCGATGTCTGGGCCATTAAGCAAAATCGGCCAGCGATCATGGGGTAACTGGAGTGTGATATCGATGTTGTTGGCTGGCGTCGGCAGTGTAAATTGCGGAGTCGTGGTGTTTAGCGCCACGCCCTGATCCTGCTCCCAGGTAAGCACAATGTTTTGTAATCCGGGATGCAGGGGGATGACCACATGCTCATCTTCTCGCGGTGTGGTTTGCTCGATACCGTCGATCACCATACTTTGTAGTTTGGCGTTTGGCGGTTGAGGAATCCGATAGTCGCCGCCCAGGCTGGTGCGAATACCCTGTGACAATGTCAGCGCCGCGCTGCGGGCACCGGGCCGGTAATCGATTTTGGCGCTTTCGACCGTGGTAGTGGGGCCGGGGACAGGCTCAGGTTGTACTGCCCTGAGGCTCAGGGATTCACCGGGCCAGGGTCGCCAAAGCTGAATAAGCGGCCCGGCATTATGAACATTGACGCTGGTTTTAATGGGCGGAATTCCCTCGCCAGTGATGTGCCAACGGGGTGAAGCCTGAATCTGCCAATGTTCGATCCAGTCATTGGTGTTGGGGGCAGTGAAGGTTAATTGTTCGGTGGGCTTGATCACCGAGCGCCATTGGACACTGCGCTGCCGGGCGTTCAGCGCGATGCTGGCATATTGGTTTTCTATCACGAGATTTTGGCTAACAACCGATTCGCCTTCGAGCAGCGGCACGCGCAGATTAATTGCGCCGGAGCCGGGGGCAATGCGGGTGACGGTGGTGACCAGCTGCCAGTCGATATCGCTATTTAACTGCCGTTGGATCAATACAAAGGGTTTGATGGCTGTGGGAACCAGAGTGTCCTGTTGCTTCTGTTTTACAATCTTCTCGAACTGCAAAGTACCACCCGAGACACTGCCTCTGGATAGTCCCTGCACGTTCCAGCCCGGGGCATTAACCACAGTGTTATGGGCAGTCAGAGGAAAGGGCAGGCTGATATTGTCCCCGCTAAGGATGCCGGTAAGAACGATGTCGTGACTGCCCTGTGAGAGCTTTACCCAGTATTTATTGTTGCTATGAGCCAGGGTCACGACCTGATTATCGACGAGCACCGACTCTGCCTGCCAGCTTGGGTCGGCGGGTAGGGGGAAGGCTAGATCAGTCGCAACACTGACCCGCTGACGAATCAACAAGCGTTGCTTATCCGCGCCTGCCTGATCCAGGGTGATATGGCTACTTTGTACGGCCCCACATTGGGGAGCACAGTCGGGGGCTTTGAGTAAGGTGGTTTTCAGCTCCTTGAGCAACTCTGGGCTTGGGAATTCACTCGCATTTACTGTTGGTATCGCAACAGTGCCGGAAAGCACCAGCGATGAAAGAACAAATAAGAGCGGTAGAACACTGGAGGTAATGCCAGCCGGGGAGCTGGTTGGGCCTGTCGGGTTATTGCCCGAATCTTTGTCCGTACCTTTGCCGGTACCAAGCAGCCAGTGGTGCTTGAGCAATCGTCCGCCGAGTCCGTAAAGCAGGAGGCCGACCAGGAAGACCTGGATAAATTTCAGGCTGCGGGTTAGCCAGGGTGGTGACAGGTAAAGGGTTAAGGGCGCATCGGCTTTGACCGGGCCACTCCAACGTAAAATAACGGCCTGTCGCCATTGCCAGGAAGGCTCACCAGGGCCGGTCTGAATATTATCGGAGGGACGATAGCGGGGTGCCGGAGCTTGTTTGCCGGGTAAGGAGGCAGGTGCTGCGCTGTCAAGTGCCGCGAGATTGTCGCTAAAGCTTTCTCTTCGGCTTTTACTTCTAGCGACTTCCTCCTGGGCGACCTGAGAAGTTTTGGTCGACGTCATACTTCGCCCATAGCTGTAGCGATCAACATTGATGGCATGAGCTTGCTCCAACTGAGGATAAATACCTTTGCGCACCTGCTGCACAGCAAAGACGATGACAATGACCGCCAGCCCTGCGAGGGTCAAATGGGCGACGGTATTGACCACTTGTTTGAGTTTGCCGGAGGGTAACACCGTTAAAAGCGGTAGTGCGGCTACTAATATGACCCAGCCCACTAGCGGTGCGCCGCTCTCATGGTAGGTCAGAGCCAGGGTTAAGGCACCACATAGACCCCAGCGCCAATCGATAACACGAAACAGCCCGCCGACGATTAGCAGGCAGATAAATAAATCCCACAGATCCCAGCGCGATAGCCAGGACGATTGAATACTGTCCGGCCCTGCGGCATGCCAGAGTTGCCAGCCTGGTGGCAGGCGTAGACTTAGACTCACCTGATCAAAATCGTGGAGCCAGCCACTGGCGGATATGGCTGTTAGTGGTTCTACGCGACTGATGGCCTCGACATTGACCTGAGGGTAGCGAATTTCAATGCCGGTACTTGCTTCACCCGGCATGCGGGTAACCAGTTGTGGTGTGCCGTTGGCGACAATGCGCCCCAGTTGCAGGTCGGGTGATGAACGCAGACGCCAGCCTTGGCTAAAGGTCCCGCTGATGTCATCTTTGGTGGTTGCACCGCCACCATCGAAATCCAGCCACAAAGTGCGGTTTAGTTTAAGCCGGTTGGCGGCGGGGGAGGCATCGCCTCGGTATTGCTCGGTCAGGGTAAGGCTTTGTTGTTCAGGCGCAAGCTCAGAAGATCCAGCTTCGGTAGACATAAGATAAGTGGGCAGATTGGCAAATTGCCCAGGAATATCTATTTGCGAAGGATCCACCGCAGGTAGTCCACTCAACTTAACGCCGCGCAGTAGCGGGTTGGCCCTGAAGCTCCATACCTCCTGGTCTGGCCACTGGGCATCCATCTTGTTCATGCCAAAAGTTGTCACCGGCTGAAGATAACGGGCCTGGAGTAATATCCGCCACTGCCCAGCCCTGGCCTGAATACGCAGACGGCCATCGGCCTCAATGCGGGCAGGTAGCGGTGAGTTGAATTCCATGGCCTCGGTATTGGCAGGCAGAAACTGACCAAGCACTAACTCCCGAGGCTTGCCCGCTACCGCCAGGCGCAGTTCGGTATTTACCTGCATGGGAATGTCATCACTAAGCAAACGAAAGACTTCGACCTTTAGTGTGTCATTACTCTTGCCTGTAGTTTCGGATGCGCGCTGATCTCGCAACCAGAGCTTACCCTGTTGATCAATATGGGCAGTCACCGTTTTGCCGTCTCGGTTTAGCTCGATAAGCGCAGTCTCAGGCGCGACAGGTAAATATTGTGGCGGTTTTTGCCAGTTCAGAGAGCCGCTGAGTAGGTAGTTTCCGGCATCCAGCTCAATCGTAGGTTTGCCTTTGATGTCCTGCACAATCGCAGGCAGGTTATTAACCAGCACATCCTTTGGCCAGTGGCGAGCATCACCGGGCAGGGTCAATCGACTTTTACCGAACACCTCCCAACGTTGCGTAAACCTGGCTTGTTTGGCGCTGACATTGACCGCTAATTTTCCGGGCCAGGCACAGCGTTTTTGCTGAGTTTTTTTGGATAAATTTTGCTGCGCAATACGGGGACACAAATAATCCGGCTGGTCTTTTAATACCCATGATGTCCAGGGTTTGAGCGAATCGGGAATAGCGGCGTTTGTTGCCACTGCGGAGAGCGTCGCCGGTGCAAAGGCACACAGCAGTGATAACAGGGCGATTCGGAATAGACCAATTTTTAACACGGCTTTTGATAACTGCACAGGTAATAACTGCACTGGTAATGGCGGTGTTGCGGGATTGGAATGTCGAATAAAGGAATATCGAATAGAGGTCATCTGTCGCTCCTTATTATTTTTCCCTGCTGGTACGGATGAAAGCCTTATCGTATCGGCACTATTAAGCTTGAATCATACTAAGCAATGGCCATTTCGCCTAACAGGGCTTTGCGAACTTGCGTGTTACTACTATGCTCGATAAATTTGGACCCTTCCCTCCACACATACGCTTGTAAGTTTTTCTAAATACAAATAAAAGGAGCATAGGTAATGGCAGATCAGTTAGACACAGAGCAGTTAGAAACAGGCACCGAAGAATTATTGTGTGAAATAGACCAGGGCGTCGCCACGATCACACTCAACCTGCCCGATAAGCGCAATGCTATGTCGGATAATCTCACCACGGGCCTGAGGCAAAGCCTGCTGGATCTAGAAACCCGTAGTGACGTCGGTTGTATCGTGATCACCGGTGCCGGTGGCGCTTTTTGTGCCGGTGGTGATATTTCGAATATGGATCGTCTGGGAGGCAAACCAGATGGTGGCGGGCCATCTGAAGCAGATCGGGTGCGCATGTTACAGCGTCAGCAGGAAACACTGACCCTGCGAATCTTTGAACATCCAAAACCCGTTATTGCCGCCTTACCTGGTGCAGCGGCAGGTGGTGGTCTATCCATCGCCCTGGCCTGCGATATGCGCATAGCGGCAGAATCGGCGTTTATTACCACGGCCTTCCGCAATGTGGGTTTTTCGGGTGACTACGGAGGCAGCTGGTTTTTGACTCAATTGGTGGGCACCAGTAAAGCCAGGGAGCTTTACTACACATCCCGGCGGGTTGCGTCTGAGGAATGTTTGAGCCTGGGTATTTTTAATCAGGTAGTCGCTGATGATCAGCTGGCAGACAGCACCCAGGCCCTGGCGCGAGAAATTGCCAGCGGCCCACGTCTTGCCGTGAGATACATGAAAGAAAACTTAAACCGTGCCCTGGTGGCAGACTTAAAAACCTGCATGGGTATCGAGGCGGATCGGCTTATTCGTTGCGTGAACACCCAGGACCACAAAGAGGCGGTGGCTGCATTTTTAGAAAAGCGACCGCCAGTTTTTGCTAAAGATTAGTGGGCTTACTTGATGGCTCGATAACTTGACGACTCGATAACTAGATAACTAGATCGGAGCTTCCCTAAATATCCAGCTTCAATTTATACCGATCACCGTTACTCACCACCCGCGCAGCCGTCGGGTCATTAAAATGCGCGGCGAGAATGTAAGCATCGGTATCCACCAACTTGTCGAGAATGTTTTGTCGCGCCACCCCCGACTGGACGATGTCTGAGCAAAATGCTGTGCTCCATTCCGGATAGGCGATTTGAATGGGATGATGAAAACTATCACCTGTAAACAAGCCGCTGGCACCCTGGCTGGCAACATTGATACAAACATGACCGGGGGTGTGGCCAGGGGAGGGTTCCAGCCAGATGCTGTCGTCGATAGCGAAATCACCGGCGACCAAATCGGCGCGACCGGCTTCGATCACCGGTAATACCGAATCATCAAAAGCGCCATCCATACCGTGGTGGCCACGGTTTTCCTGCCAGTGGTCGTATTCAGTTTTGTGGAACACGTAACGGGCCTTGGGAAAGGTCGGCACCCAGCGGCCATCTTCGAGTTTGGTGTTCCAGCCGACATGATCAACGTGCAAATGGGTACACATAACAAAGTCGATATCGCCCGGAGCAAGGCCCATATTGGCCAGCTTGCTGATGTAGTCACTGTCCATCATATTCCAGTCCGGCAGGATCGAACGCTCCTTATGATTGCCCACACAGGTGTCGATAAGAATGTTGTGGTGGGGCGTGCGGACCACAAAGGTATGCAAGCTGGCATCGAGAAAACCTTTGCGCATAAGATCTTTAGGCGGTAGAAAATGCGGCTCCAACCAGCCCCGCTGACTTTCAATCGTATCCCAGTCACCAGAAGGGAAGAAGTTAGCGATCTCAAACAAAGGGCCGACCCATTCCTGAATTCGATCAATGGTGACATTGCCTAGTTGCAGTGTTTTCATAGTGAGCTTCCTGTGGTTTTTGATTTACTGAGGCGATTTATCAAGAATGGCAAATCATCCAGAATGGCCAAAACCATACCTCAAGACGGCTGGTCGGCAAAGTTATCTTTATAGGGGGGATGGATATCGGCATAAATATATGGCAAAAGCTTATTGCTCGCCTGGTAGTAAACGCTTGGGCAAATTGCCGGGGCAACCAGGCTGGTTGATCGCCTGGTCTTTAACTCACTCCCGGTTTATGTTTGATTGCAGGATTGACGGGAATTATAGTCCTGCTACAAAGAAAATTAACGGGAATTTGGATTCATGTTAATAATAAGTTATGTGTTCAATCA
Organism: Porticoccaceae bacterium; assembly: GCA_019090225.1. GTDB lineage: Bacteria > Pseudomonadota > Gammaproteobacteria > Pseudomonadales > Porticoccaceae > HB2-32-21. The sequence continues at coordinate 58 of JAHRWI010000176.1, read as the reverse complement.
GAGAATAAGTAAATGCCAAAAGATTGGAAAGAAATAACCGATGACGAAATTCTCAATT
>JAHRWI010000175.1 GCA_019090225.1 Porticoccaceae bacterium | reverse complement strand
GACAACTGGTACTTCACGACTCGTGAAGGTTTCTCAATGGGACCTTATGACTCTCGCGAACTAGCCGATAAAGGCACTGAAGATTACCTCGCTTTTGTTAGCAAGGCCGATCCAAAGATTTTGAAATTATTAATGCCCGATTTACAGGCAGTGCAGGCCCAGTAGGCTTCTGTCCAAACGCTCAACCCCTCCGCCGTTTAGCCTGTGCTTATCCCCTAGCGAACAACCACTCCCCTCTCGGCCATATAGTCTTTGGCCTCCTGAATACTGTACTCAGCAAAATGGAAAATGCTGGCCGCAAGTACGGCGTCCGCACCGCCCAGCTGCACCCCGTCAACTAGGTGTTGCAAATTACCAACACCACCTGAGGCAATCACCGGAATACAAACTTCGTCGCAAACCGCTTTAGTCAAGGTCAGATCAAAACCGTTTTTAGTTCCATCCCGATCCATACTGGTCAGCAATATTTCACCGGCACCATAATCGGCCATTTTTCGCGCCCACTTCACGGCATCTATACCCGTCGGTTCCCGACCACCGTGGGTGAATATTTCCCAGCGCTCTGGGCTACCATCCGGGCTAACCCGCTTGGCATCAATGGCAACGACAATGCACTGAGAACCAAACTTGTCTGCTGCCTGCTTAACAAACTCCGGGTTTTTTACGGCAGCCGAGTTAATACCCACCTTGTCTGCTCCAGCTCGCAACAGGGCACGAATATCCTCCAAAGTGCGTATGCCGCCGCCCACTGTGAGCGGGATAAATACCTCACTAGCGATGCTTTCAACAGTATGGATAGTGGTATCTCGTTGCTCGTGGCTGGCGGTGATATCGAGAAAGGTAATCTCGTCCGCGCCTTCCTCATCGTAGCGACGAGCGACCTCAACCGGATCACCGGCATCGCGAATATCAACAAACTGTACGCCTTTTACAACTCGCCCCTCGTCCACATCAAGACAGGGAATAATGCGTTTAGCTAATCCAGACATGCTACCCTCAAATCAAAACAGTAAAGACACTTGCGCCGCAGCGCTATGGATATCCCACATTTATAGAGGCAAGTGATTAACTATCGTAGTGCGTTTTGTAGAAATTTATTTAGTTTTCAGAAAAGATCTATTACACAAGAAGTTACGACATTATAAAGCTTACAGGACTATCGAATTTACAGAGCCTCAAAATTTGAGAGACCTAAAACTTCTTCTTCAAAACTAGCACACCAGCCTGCTCACTCATATCGACCTGACTCAGAAAGGAATTGCCTAATAATATTTGCGCCGGGAAATCACCATCGACAATTGACGCAGGCACATTGTGCACAGTTATGCCACCGACACTGACTTTCTGAAGGGTAACCATGTGGGTTTTAACAATCCCACCGGCGGTACTAGCGGCGGACTCTGTGCCTTTACTTGCATCAATACCGAACTGCCTGGCGTGATTTTGATTCATTGCGACCGATGTTGCACCGGTGTCGACCATAAAACTCGTAGGATAACCATTGATAGCGCCCCTGGCATAGAAATGCCCGTTTTTCCCGCGCGGCAAATTTACCACTGTTCGCTCTGCCGCCTTGAAACTCGATGAAATACGTTGTGAAACCTTCAGGGTGACCGGCTTACCATCGACTTCAATAACGGCCTGCTTGCTGCTGCTACGAAGCAATTTAACCCCTTCGGGGCTGGTTTCACCGGCTTTTAAAAACCGGGTATTACCATCGATAGTGAGCATCGCTTTGTTAGCAAACAAGCCATTGGCAATAATTTCTGGCCCCGCCCATAGCTTGCTAGACAGCAGTAAAAGCAGCGCGAATACGGCAACAAAGTATTTGCCTCGAAGCTGGATCTCTCGAAACCTATTACCTCGAAGCGTCATAAAAGCCATACTAATGTCATTGTTACCAGCCATGCGCCACACCCTGCAATTAGATCGTCCAGCATAACACCGAATCCTCCGGCGATTTTGCGGTCGATCACACTTATAGGCCATGGCTTAAAGATATCAAAACAGCGAAATACCAGAAACCCTGCTAACCACCACCCCCAGCTGGCGGGGACACTAGCCAGAGCCAACCAAAGACCGACGAATTCGTCCCAGACTATACCGGGGTGGTCATGCCCAGTTAAGCGCCGATCAGCATAATTACAAATCACCACCCCAGCGCCAAAGGCCAGCACCAGCATGCACCAATAGGCCCAAACTGGTAAATAAGTTAGGATCGGCATACACAACAAAGCCAATAGTGAACCAGCGGTACCCGGTGCTTTTGGCGACAGGCCGCTACCAAACCCAAAAGCCAACAGCATCATCGGATCCCGCCACAAAGACTTTAACGTGGGTGCTGATAATTCGGGGCTTATTTGTCCAGAAAAAGGTGATCCAGAAGCAGGTAATTCTGAATTAGGCAGTTCAGAATCAGGGGCTTCAGGGCAAGAGTTCTGTGAATCAGGTGATGGCGTCATAATTATCGCTGTCTATTAAAAATGCTGGTAACCGGCATCAGAGAAATCAACCACAGTACCGCTCCCGTCGCGACAAATCAGCCCCTCTTTGGCGCTAATTTCACCAATGCGAAAAGCGCTCAGCAGACCCTCCCGAACCTTTAGTTCAAGCATCGCAACCTTGTCTATTGGCACAGTAAAACAAAGCTCATAGTCATCTCCCCCGGTCAGAGCCAACGTTATCGCCTCTTTTTTTGTCCCTGTATCAATCAACGGGGCAGACAGCGGAATTGAAGCCATGGTCAGTTCTGCTCCGACACAGCTCGCGCGCAATATATGACCGAGATCAGCCAACAATCCATCAGATATATCGATTGCGGCCGAGGCATAGTCGCGCAATATCAGGCCTTCCGAAACCCTTGGATCAGGTTGCCAATATCTTTTTTGTAGATAGTCGACCGACCGAGCCTCGCTTCCATCCCCCTGAATCGGTACATCGAGCAGACCTAAACCCGCCGCTCCATCACCCAGATAGCCGGTCACATAAATGGTATCACCGACTTGAGCGCCGCTTCTGAACAGCGCCCTGCCCCGAGGCACAGTCCCCAATATCGAAATCGTAATACTCAGGGGGCCTCGGGTCGTATCGCCACCGACCAATGGACAACTATAGGTATCAGATACTTCTCGAAGCCCGCGACTAAAACCTTCCAACCAGGTTTCATTTAATTCAGGCAAGGTCAAAGCCAGGAGAAAGGCACTCGGCTGTCCGCCCATCGCGGCGATGTCACTCAAGTTAACCCGTAAAGCTCTCTGGGCTATTAAGCGCGAATCCGAGTTCTCTGGAAAGTGAACACCGCTTATCAGGGTATCGGTACTTATTACCGTTTCGTAATCGGGATCTGTGCTGAGAACAGCACAATCGTCGCCGATGCCCTGAACAACACCTTGAGCAGGCGCTTGAACCACAGCCCCACCATGATCTGACTTATCGTCGTCACTTCGTTCAAAGTAACGCTTGATTAAGGCAAATTCATTCATCGGCATCATTTGATTTTCAGGTGGGGTTTTGTTGCCAATATAGCCTTGTTAACAGACCGGTTTATTAACACAACTGAAGCTATGGATGGGTCTTAAGTCTTAGCTTTGGCAGCGCTTATTTCCAGATGCCGAGTTTTAGCGGCCACCTTATCAACAATGCCATTGACGAATTTATGTGCGTCTGTAGGGCCAAAGGTTTTGGCTAAATTAACGGCTTCGTTAATAACGACTTTGTAGGGCAAATCTATGCGATGTAGCAATTCGTAAGTCGCGATACGCAAGATCGCCAACGATACTGGATCAAGGGCGCTTTGGCTGCGATCAAGATAAATACCAAAGGTCCCGTCAAGGTCATCGGCACAACCTGGGATGGCGTGAATTAAGTCACTAAAATAACTTTTATCCGCGCCACGCAATTTATCATCGGCATAAAACTGTGTTTCCACTTCACTCAGATTATCGCCACCAACCTGCCATTGATATAAGGCCTGAACCAATGAGCGCCGGGCCTTCCTCCGCTCCGAAGGGCTGCCTGACATTAACTAGCCGCCAATTTCTGGAACAGTGAAACCATTTCCAGTGCCGTTAACGCAGCTTCTTCACCTTTATTTTCTTCATTATCGCCAGACCGATCCTGGGCCTGCTTCAAATCATCGGTAGTCAATACACCAAAGGCTATGGGCACACCGGTCGTCAAACCGACTTCACCAATACCCCGAGCGCATTCACCACACACGTATTCAAAATGCGGCGTGCCACCGCGGATAACGCATCCCAGGGTAATCACTGCATCCACTTGCCCGACTTCAGCAATCTTTTTAGCGGCAAGAGCCAGCTCAAACGCACCCGGCACTCGGATAACCTGAATCTTGTCATCGGGAATACCCTGGCGAGCCAAAGCCCGCCGCGCACCATTGAGCAGGTTCTCAGTGATCTCACCATTCCAGCGCGCCACCACAATCGCAAAACTTGCATCCTGTGGATTAAAATTTCCCTCTATGGGTCTAAATTCACTCATTACAATTACCTTTGCGCTAGGAATTAAATTCGCTTTCTATATAGCCCGTGACTTCAAGGTCAAAGCCGGAAATGGCACCAAAGCGGTAGGGAGCACTCATGATTTTTAATTTTTTAGCGCCGAGGTCACGGAGTATTTGTGATCCCGCGCCGATCTGCATATAAACAGTCTCTGAGGGATTCTTTGCCGGTGGTCGCTGCACAGTGAGCTGCTCGAGATCAGCCTCTACTTTATCGGGAGTTTCTTCCTGAAGAATCACAATGATAATGCCGCAACCTTCGTTGGCTACGTATTTCATGGCCTTGTCCATAGTCCATCGTTCATAAGAACCAATATGGTCGATGGCAAAAAGGTCGCGTACCGCCGTCGGCAAATGAACTCTTACCGGCACCGGCTTGTCCCCATCTATCACGCCTTTAACCAGCGCAAAATGTTTGCAATTCCGAGCCGCATCAAAATAAGTGTGCAGGGTAAATGCACCATAAGACGTTTCAATTTCTCGCTTGCCCAGGTGCTCCATGGTGCGGTCGTTGACCATACGATGATGGATAAGATCGGCAATCGTACCAATCTTCAAATTGTGCTTTTTCGCAAACTCTTCGAGGTCGGGGCGACGCGCCATGGTGCCGTCATCATTCATTATCTCGACAATAGCCGCAGCGGGTTCAAGGCCTGCCAATTGAGCTAGATCACAACCGGCTTCAGTATGCCCCGCCCGGCTCAGCACGCCACCAGCCTGTGCTTTGAGAGGGAAGATATGGCCTGGCTGAACAATATCGATGGGCGTTGCTTTGGGCGCGACAGCATCCTGCACGGTCTTGGCCCGATCCGCTGCAGAGATACCTGTGGTCACACCCTCTGCGGCTTCGATCGATACCGTAAAGTTAGTGCCATGGGCGGCATCGTTAACGTCGACCATTAACGGTAGACCCAGTTGCTGGCAGCGCTGCTCTGTTAGCGTCAGGCAAATCAAACCACGGGCATGAGTTGCCATAAAGTTGATATCCTGGGCCGAGACTTTTTCAGCGGCAATCACCAGATCGCCTTCGTTTTCACGATCTTCATCGTCCATCAACACGACCATGCGGCCCTGGCGAATATCTTCAATCAACTCTTCTGTGGTATTTAATTTCATGGCGCTACCTTTTTTGTAAGCCTTTGTATGAGCCTGTTTATTAAAAATTCTTGTCTATCGTTGGTATTCGGGCAATCGCGACCTAGCTTTTGGTGTCCAATAAACTACGTGCTAACTCGGTCAACGAGGCATCACCGTCAGCACCATCCTCATCACCCGACACATTGCCACCCAGTAATAAGCGTTCCAGATACCGTGCGATCACATCAACCTCGATATTTACTTTGGTTCCCGATTGATAATCGCCGAAAATAGTGTGCACCAGGGTGTGGGGGACAATATTCAATTCGAATTCGGCACCGGCTACTTTATTGACCGTCAGGCTGGTGCCATCGACGGTGATCGAACCTTTGTGGGCAATGTAGCGTGCTAATTCCGAGGGGACTTTAATACGAAAACGTTCAGAACGGGCATCTGGGTGCCGCTCAACGACCTCGCCGATACCATCGACATGGCCAGAGACTAAATGCCCGCCCAGGCGGGTGCTTGGGGTCAGGGATTTTTCAAAGTTAAGCCGCGTTCCGACCTGCCACAGACCGACTGTGGTTAAGTCCATAGTTTCCACTGAGGCATCGGCGACAAAGCCCTTATCATTCAGTTCAACCACCGTTAAGCACACACCATTAACGGCAATACTGTCACCCAGCAGCACATCAGCAAGATCAAGCTCGCCGGTATTTAGCATCACGCGCAAATCACCACCACGCAGCTCGACGCTCGCGACTTTGCCTATTGCCTGAATAATTCCTGTAAACACGATTTAATTCTCTCTTCGGTTGATTCGCTTTGCTCAGCGCGCCTATGTTCTGGGCTCTGGGTTCTGGGCCTTCGCTTTCAGCGCTTACTTATCAGCTTGCTGATAAACTGGATGTGCGGTGATACGCCAATCCTGGCCCAGGGCACGGACATCGACAATGTCCAGACTCAATGCTTCCAGCATTTTATCAAAACCCAGCTCTAGCATCGGCATCGCCCTGCTGCCGAGCAACTTGGGGGCCATATAAATCACTAATTCGTCGACCAGACCTTCCTTAACAAAGGCACCGGCAAGTTTTGCGCCCGCTTCGACAAGGACATCGTTACATTGCCTCGCTGCCAACTCTCGCAACAAGCCAGGCAGAGACACTTTGCCCTGAGAATTGGCTAACGATATAACTTCCGCACCGGCTATTAAAGCGTCCGGCTTAGCCGTGGCTATTAGCACCTGACCCGGTTCAGCTAGTATTTTAAGATCTTCCCTGGTCCGTAACTGGCTATCTACAATCACTCGCAGCGGTTGCTCCTGGGCGATTTTCTCAGCATCTGGCAGCCCTAATTGCGCTGCTCTCACCGTCATCGCCGGATCATCCTGCAAGACCGTACCAATGCCAGTAATAACGGCGCCACTTTGCGCCCGCAGACGCTGCACATCGCTGCGTGCTGCTGGCCCGGTGATCCACTGACTTTCGCCACTGGCCATCGCCGTTCGACCATCCAGGCTCGCCGCTATTTTTAGTGTTACCCGAGGCAAGCCTGTTTCGCAACGGTGTATAAACCCGGCATTAATGGCTCGCGCATCAGCTTCCAACACCGGGCCACAGACTTCAATACCAGCTTCTCTCAGCGTTTGTGCACCCCCGCCCGCGACTTCGTGGGGGTCTTCAAGAGCATAGACAACTCGTGTCACGCCCGCGTCAATCAATTGCTGGCTACAGGGCGGTGTTCGGCCCTGATGATTGCATGGCTCCAGAGAAACATAGGCCGTCGCACTGGCAGCCAGCGAGCCCGCCATTTGCAGAGCGTTTACCTCCGCGTGAGCTTCTCCAGCCCGTTGATGCCAGCCTTCGCCGACAATTTTTTGCTCAGCGACGATGACGCAACCCACCCGTGGGTTCGGCTTCGCTGTGTACCAGCCCCGTTTCGCCAGCTCTATCGCTCTCGCCATATAGGCGTCATCTGAACCAGACATTCTCACTCAGCCTGCTTATCTGGGCCGCCTTCTTTTTCGAGACGATCCAGCTCAGCACGAAATTCATTGAGATCCTGAAAGCTGCGATACACCGACGCAAAGCGCACATAGGCGACATCATCAAGCTCTCGCAATTGTTCCATGACTTTCTCGCCGATAAGCCGAGACGAAATTTCCCGCTCACCGGTGCCTTGTAAGAAACGCTTTATTTGCGATAGCGCCGCCTCGATTTGCTCGACACTGACCGGACGTTTTTCGAGGGAGCGATGCAAGCCGGAACGAAGTTTTTCCTCATCGAAAGGCTCTCGCGTCTCATCCTGTTTGATGACCCGTGGCATCAGCAATTCTGCCAGCTCGTAGGTGGTAAACCTGTCTTTACAATCCACACATTCACGACGACGACGTACCTGATCGCCATCGGCAACCAGTCGAGAGTCAATCACTTTGGTATCGTCGGCACCACAAAAGGGACAGTGCATGGGCAGATTAGAGCCTTAATTATTAAGGGCGCGCATATTAACACAGGCGAGGAGGAGGCCATTCAACCACGGCCTTTATCCACCTCAACCAGGTAAAATCCAGCGCTAACGATAAACTGGGAACTGTCGGCAAATATCCAGGACCCTGGCTTTCACCTCGGCAATAGTTGCCTCAACTGAATCATTTTCCAGCGCTTCGAGGACATCGCACATCCAGTGTGTCAGCGCTACAGTTTCAGTTTCTTTAAAACCACGGGTTGTGATCGCCGGCGTGCCAACGCGCAAGCCGCTGGTAATAAAAGGTGAGCGGGGATCATTAGGTACCGCATTTTTGTTAACGGTGATATTGGCATTACCCAGGGCTTCATCGGCATCTTTACCGGTATATTCCTTGCCGATTAAGTTCACCAGCATCAGATGATTATCGGTACCGCCCGAGACGATATCGATGCCACGTTCAATAAACGTCGCCGCCATCGCCCTGGCGTTAGTCACCACCTGGCCTTGATAAACTTTGAAGTCGTCACTCATTGCTTCTTTAAAGCTGACTGCTTTGGCGGCAATCACATGCATCAAAGGGCCACCCTGACCACCCGGGAATACTGCTGAATTGAATTTTTTCTCCAGGGCTTCGTTGGCTCGGGCGAGGATGATACCGCCTCTGGGACCACGCAAGGTCTTGTGCGTAGTCGATGTCACCACATCAGCGATCGGCACCGGGTTGGGGTAATGTCCGGTGGCAACCAGACCCGCCACATGGGCCATATCCACCATCAAATAGGCACCGACCTTGTCGGCGAT
>JAHRWI010000174.1 GCA_019090225.1 Porticoccaceae bacterium | reverse complement strand
GCAATTGTGCCCGTGTTTTTATTGCCGTGGTGGAGTGAGTTTCAGGCCTACTTTTTCTCGGTTTATCAAAACACTATCACCCAGCTAACTTGGTTCCTGGCGGCGATGCTAAGCCTGTTCCTGGGTATGCATATTTATACCAACAGTCAATTCAGACGAGCGAGAAATGATATTCCTCTGGTTATTGGCGGTTGGGGGACGCGGGGCAAGTCAGGCACTGAGCGCTTAAAAGCGGCACTCTTCAACGGCCTGGGTTTGAGCATCCTGTCGAAAACTACCGGCTGCGAAGCCATGTTTGTCTACGCGGGCAAAAATCGCCCGCTATTTGAAATGTTTTTATTTCGTCCCTACGACAAGGCGACAATTTGGGAACAGGTGAATGTCACGCGTATTGCCAAGGGGCTCAATACTGATGTCTTGCTGTGGGAATGCATGGGCTTGACCCCCCGATATATTGAAATTCTGCAACAACAGTGGATGCAGGATGATATCGCTACTATTGTTAACTGTTACCCCGACCACGAAGATTTACAAGGCCCGGCGGGTGTGGATATTCCCAAGGTGATGATGAATTTCGTCCCCAAAAATAGCGTGTTGTTAACCACTGAGGAAAACATGCTGCCTTATCTTAAGTTGGCGGCGAGAAAGAATAACTGTCAAATTATTACGGTTAACTGGCTTGATGCTGGCTTGTTGACGCCAGATATTTTGGCACGATTTCCCTACGACGAGCACCCTAACAATATTGCCCTGGTGTTGGAGTTGGGCCGTTACATGGGTGTCGAAGACGCGTATACCCTAAAAGAAATGGCTGATCGGGTAGTGCCTGATCTCGGAGTGCTGAAAACATTCCCGATTGCGCCCATGCAGGGCAGGAATCTCCAGTTTATTAACGGTATGTCGGCCAATGAGCGCTTCGGGGCTTTGGGTAACTGGACTAGACTGGAGTTAGATAAAAAAAACCTAAGCAACTCTCCAGAAAGCTGGATCGTAACGGTCGTGAATAATCGGGACGACAGGGTTGCTCGATCCCAGGTATTTGCTAACTTTCTGGTTCGTGATATCAGTGCCGACAGACACGTGCTTATTGGCAGTAACTTGTCAGGTTTAATGGGCTTTATTGAAAAGACCTGGCAGGTGTTCATGGAAGAACAAGGTATGGTCAGCGACGCGGACAAATCGACCGTGCGGACAAACCTGTCGAGTCTTGCAGCCCACCTGCGCATTCCTCAACATATTGATGAGGTTGAGGCCCGGCTCGAACAAATGTGCAAAGGGCTAGGAGTGGCGGTTCCAGCCGAGCGCCCGCTCTCGAGCGATATGTTGCTAAATCAGGAGTCAAGTCTGGACAGTGTTGAACAGGCCGAAGCCATTGTCAGTCAGTATGAATATGACTGTGAGCAACACGGAATACTCGAAGGCTTGCTCAATGACCTGGATGGGCAAGGAGGTAATGGGCCGCTTAGCGAGATTCAGGATCAGCTTTGGCAGTGGTTCAAGGTAAAGTTAGTGGTGGTAGATGATTATTACATTACCGGCAATCAGCTGGTTCAAAAGCTTTGTCAGCAATGTGCTCCGGGGCTGCTTAGTAGCATTATGGGTTTGCAGAATATTAAAGGCACTGGCCTGGATTTCGTGTATCGCTGGCAGGCCTGGGAGAAAAATTATGAGCTTTGTCTGCAACTGCAAAGCGAGGACGAGGAACAGGCCAGGACGGCACTGCGCGATTTAGCCCAGGTGCAAAGTTTTGGTGTATTAGATAATGAGACTGTCTTACAAAGTCTAAAGCAAGCCCAGGCTAGTCACTTTAGTCAAACGGAATTATGTCAGGCGCAAATTGTAGCCACGCAAGCCCAGCTCACTCAGCAGTTAGAAGCTGTCACCTCCGCTAAACAGGAAAATAAGATAGTAAAATGGTTTGGTCCGATGCTCGATCAGTTAGAGTCGTTTATTGATGTGGGGGATGCGGTAAAGCGCCGAAGGAAATCCAATCAGATAATCAAAGATCTGGTCAACCTGCGTATCAGTCAGGGCAAGGCCGCCAGGGAGTTATCGTTGATAACCCAAAAACAGAAAGGCGGGTGGTTAAAGAAGGCCTTATTCAGATAGCGTTTGGTGATCGGCTACGGATTTCTAGTGCAGTTGCCCCTTGTTCTGATTTTTTAATTCAGAAATTTTATCCTGTATCGACTTGCTGACCTGAGGTGGTGGCGCCAATGTCAACAGGTGTTCAAGATCTTCTGCGGCAGCGGCATGGCAGTCCATCTTCTCTAAAACAGAGGCTCGATCGATGATGTCACGGGGGGAGTCTTTGCTAATCAAGAGTAATTGATCACAGATAGCCAGGGCTTGATCAAGTTCTTGTCGGCCCAGATAAATGCCTTTTAAATTGCCGAGTATCCGGCGTACGACCTCTCTATTGCCGACACTATCCAGGTGTTCCTGTTTGAACACCATCGTATCTTGCGTGCAGGTTTTGAGTAATTCACGGCAGTCATCTTCGCTGAGCACTTGACCGGAAAAAGGGTCGAGAATGATGTCTTCTTCGCCGATAAGTTTGACCAGGAAATGTCCAGGGAAGCCCACCGGCTCCATTGTAAGCCCAAGGTGCTGGCCGACTGCGATATAGACCAGGGCGAGGGTAATGGGAATGCCTTTGCGGCGTTCCAAGACACGGTCAAGGTAGCTGTTGTCAGGATTGTAGTAATCGCTATGGTCACCGCTGTAGGCGGCCTCGCGATAGAGAAAGTTGCATAGCGCCTGGCCAAGGGCGTGAGTTCCCTGATTAAGTTCGACGTGGTCTCTGGCCTTCTGGGCGAGAGCTTCAATTTGTTGGTGGCAATTATCCAGGTCGAATTCGGGGTGATGGTCGGCGGCGATCAGAAGTGCGGCTTCAACCAGATCAATATTCTGCTCGTCTTGCTCAAATAAAGTCGCGAATTGAGAGCGAGGATTAAGGGTCGGGCGGTCGGTTTTTGATGAATCCATATTGGTCACCAGAAGTTTTAAGCATGTTTTATGAAAGGTTTGTTACAGGAATGAAAACATCTGCGGGCCGACTACACAACGGGTATTTGCATTGGGCTTCGCTGCCTGGTCGAAAATGGTGTTCGAATTACACCTGTTTGGGCGCTGAGGTATCAAGGTGCAAAGGGGTGAATTAACCCGCTTCTGCTGGCTGAGTAGTTTTGTTCAGGCCGAAAAAATCGATGCTGGTTTGTCGGGTCGCGGTGGCAATGTCTTCGGCACTTTCCGGACGATTCTCGGCAACACTCTGGAGCACCCAGGGTAAATAGGCGGGTTCGTTACGCCTGGACGCTGGTTTGGGTTTGATAGTGCGAGGCAGGAGGTAGGGTGCATCGGTTTCCAGCATCAGTCGATTAAGGGGTATATGTTTCACCAGGGACGCTAATTCACTACCGCGCCGCTCGTCACATATCCAGCCGGTAATACCGATGTGCAAGTCGAGATCGAGATAGTTAAAAAGACTCTCCTGGTCGCCAGTGAAGCAATGAATAACCCCTTTGCTAAATTCGCTTCGGTAGGCTCGTAGTATTTCGAACTGGCGTTGATGGGCGTCTCGTTCGTGCATAAACAGGGGTTTACCGGTGTCGGCTGACAAGGCTATTTGTGCCTCGAAGACTTGCTCCTGCATGGGACGGGGAGAATAGTCTCGGTTGAAATCCAGGCCAGTTTCACCGACGGCAACGGTTTCGGGCTGGGCCAGTAGCTGTTTGAGCAGGGCCGTCGTTTCGGGACGCCAGTGTTTGGCGTCGTGGGGGTGAAGCCCTGCGGTGCAGTAGAGCATGCCGGGGAAGGTTGGCGCATATCGCCGACACAGCTCCAGGACTTGCTCGCTGGTCTGTTCGTCGGTACCGGTCAGAATACAGGCGCTGATCTTTGCCTGGCGAGCGCTGTTTAGCACCTCGCTAGCGTCATCTGCGAATTGATTGCTGGCGAGGTTAAGACCGATATCAATAAGGGGATACAAGGGGCTAGTGGATGTCATAGCCGACCTTATTCATATATGAGACTAGCTTGTTTGAGCAGCATAATTAGCAGGGTATTCACAGCAGTCTGGCGCGCTCTTCAGCACTCAGCAAACGATAATCTTGCTTAAGATGATGGGCATAGATAATCGCAAAGGCTAATACATTCTGGACATACTGGCGGGTTTCACTGAAAGGTATGATTTCTACCCATGCATCGAAAGGGAGTGTGCCGGCGCTTTTCTTCAGCCAGCGATTAACTCGGTGTGGGCCGGCATTATAGGCTGCCGTAGCAAGAATACGATTGCCCCCAAAGCGCTGCAGAACACCGTGGTAGTACAAGCTGCCAAGATGGATATTGAGATCTGGGTCTACCAGTTGGCCACTGCTGCGATAGGGTATTTTGTGCTTACGTGCGACTTCCTTTGCAGTCGCTGGCATCAATTGCATCAGGCCACGGGCTCCAGCGGGCGAGCTAACAGCGGGGCGGAAAGCACTTTCCTGTCTGGACAGGCCTAGAATCAGCGGTAGTGGTAGACCTCTCAGTTGGGCATGGTGTTCAAATTCTTTTTGAAACACCAGCGGGAAGCGAATGTCGATATCATCCCAGTAGTCGGCTCGGGTCATGGCCAGAATCGCCTGACCGTGCCACTGCCATTGTCGGGCCAACTGTGCAGCGCTTTGCCAGTCTTCAGTGGAGTAGTGTTTACCCGCCCCATACCATTCGCGACGAGCGTAGAGATCCTGTTGGTGATAACGCAGTTCCTGAACTCGCTGCATAGCTGGCCGCATTGCGATAGCACTGATTGTTTCTGGGGGGATGCTCACAGGAGAGTGCTGCATGTTGTAGGGGTTGCCCACCCAGTCGCTGGCAAGAAAGCCGTAAAAACTTCGAAACCGGGATAATTCGCGAAAGGTGGTTTTTGCGCTATCTATATCATCGGCATTTGTAGTGGTAAGCAAGATTGCTCGGGCCTGCCAGTAGCGCCATCGCTGTTCCTGGCGGCGGCTCTCTGGGAGGTTTTCTACCAGGCGGATAATCGCAGGCCAATCGGCTTTAGCAATGTCCTTACGCAATTGCCATTCGAGCAGCTTGGTGTCGGCAATGTCGATCTGGTCAAAGAGGTAATTGGTGGCAACATTCGGATAACCCTGTCTATCCAGGCCTTTGACCAGAGTCGGCAGCATCCGGCTGCGAGCATCCTCATCAAAGGGGTGAGTTTGCAAGTAGCGCGCCCAGTGTTTGAGGGCGAGGGTGGCATTTTTTTTAGCCAGGTGGCGAATACCGTGTTCTATAACGGCCAGCACTTCGGGCGTTTGAATATCAAATAGTTCGTACTCTGCGACTCGGGCCGGATTGCGATCCAGGGCCAGGTAGTTTTTTGCCAGGTTTCGGTATTTTTTGGAGGTAAAAAACCGTTCTATATAACGGGCCAAAGCGTATTTATGATTAAGGACAGCAAGGCTATAACGTTGCCAGGCAAGTTCATTATCAATACGCTGTTCGCTAATTAATAATCTGAATAACGGGTCGCAACTCGTCGGTTGAGATTTACCGACCAGCCATAACTCTATAGCGCCTTCCATGGCGGCCTGCTTTTCACCCAGCTGATAACGGGCGAAATTAAAATGGCATGTGGCCTCGGTACTGGCCGTTGAGGCCTGATAGTATTTGAGGTATTGCTGCCAGAGACCCTTACCGTAAAGCAGGTTAAGCCAGTTGCGGCGCAGTCGACTGCTCAGCCAGATATCTGGGTAGTGTTCCAGGAAGACGGCTACAGCCGGTTCATCGTCCAGGGAAAGTCGATGACTGAGGAGAGCGTATTCGAGGTAGGGAAATAAGGGGTAGTCTTTGAGTTGTTCTCGATGTTGCTGAAATAAACGGGTAGAGCCACCATCGAGACTTTGCTTGACTTGCTGATACAGCGCTCGCTGCTGTTGCAGGTCTGTATTTTGTGCGAGAGCCGAGGGAATTTGACCTAGCTGCAAAAAAAGTAGGCAGAAAAAAGCAGTAGTGTGAAAGGTGCGATGCAAGGTGTGGCGCAAAGTGGTGTTGCCCAAAGTATTGCGCGATTTGGTTCGCGACATAGTCAACGAGGTATTACGCATAGCCATCCGTGATGATTGACAGGTCTGGTCAAAAAAATAGCAGTTTAAAACAGGCTCAGTCGTCGGCAAGGCCCTGGCAGACGGTATGTGTTGATTCGTTTAGTCTGGTTTGGGAATCCGCACCGCCAGGACATCGCAGCTGGCACCATGTAGGACACCATTGGCCGTAGAGCCGAATACCAGGGCAAGACCATGGCGACCATGACTGCCGACTACGGTTAGATCGACACCGTTTTCCTTAGCAAATTTATGCATCTCCTGAGCCGGTTGTCCGATCATCACGTGTCGGTCAGCGGAGGTAAGACCCAGTTGCTCACAAAATTCATCGAGACGAGCGCGAGCCTGCTGTTCCATCTGTGTCTGTACTTCACTGAGATCCATGGGGATATCGCCACCATAGGCAAAGGAGAGCGGTTCCTGGACATGGAGCAGGCTGATACGAACGTCTCTGTCCTGGAAGAGTTCCTGAACATGGTTGACTACAAGGATGGACTCTGGGGACAGATCGAGGCCGACGAGGATATGGCGATAATATGACATGGGGGTGGGGCTCCTGAGTTTGCTCTTTAAACCTTTCAGTTAGAACCTAAGATCACCTTGATACTAAGATAAGCTTGAATATAAGGCATAACTTAAGATAAGAAGTTTAAGCCATGTGATTCATTGTATAGTTTGTTTTTTTCATAGAGAAAGTGCTGGTCGTGACCTATTTGATAATGGCGATAGTTGTAGCTGCTCTGATATCGCCCTTCATGGTACTTAAACCCTCGCTACGACAAAAGACAATTTTGAAGATTCGTCAACGAGCTCGGCAGCGAGGCTTGCAGGTACAAGTGATGGCCGAGGCGATCGCTGATCAGGAAGGCTTGAATCCTACATCGATTAAATACTTTGTGCCGTGGTTAGCGAAAGATCTGGCTCAGGCCGGTTCGAGTTCCTGGTTGTTGGTTCGCGATCAGGGCCGTGGCCGTGTAGCCCAATGGCCAGGTTGGTGTTGGCCCGGCATTGAAGCGCCTGCCCATCATCAGAAGGCAATTGACAAAGTGATAGCGGCGTTGCCCAATGGCGTCAATGCGCTGTCGGTTGATGGACAGGGCATTGGGATCTATTGGCAAGAGCCCGACAGCCTTGATTTGATCGATGAGATCGAAGCAAAGATAAAAATAATATACCTAAGTATCATAGAGCTATGAGTTTAAAGTGATCCGGGCACTGGCGAAAATTCTGCTTGGGCAAGTAAAGGTAAAGGTACCGGTAAGTCACGATATTTTACAAAATATTTACTAAATACCTTGACCGATCAAAACCTAGGCCTTATATATCGCCCATCTGGCCTAGGAGTTTTAGGTTATTTACGGAATATTTAATTTTAGCTCTCAACTAAGTAAAGGAATTCATGGGTAGATCACTGGTTATTGTCGAATCACCGGCAAAAGCAAAGACGATTAATAAATATCTAGGTAATGATTACATTGTTAAATCCAGTGTCGGTCATGTAAGGGACTTGCCGACAGGGGCCAGTAATCGGGCACCGGTCGATGCAAAAAAACGGGCTAAACAAGCGGCGGCTACTCGGAAAATGTCGCCTGAGCAAAAAGTAAAGCACAAAGCGAAGCGGGGCCGTGAGCAGTTGATTACCCGTATGGGGATCGATCCTGATCATGGTTGGGCGGCCAATTATCAAATATTGCCCGGTAAGGAAAAGGTGGTCTCGGAGCTTCAAAAGCTGGCAGAAAAAGCTGACACCATCTACCTCGCGACGGATCTCGATCGCGAAGGTGAAGCCATCGCCTGGCATCTAAAGGAAACAATCGGCGGTAGTGATGATCGCTTCAAGCGTGTGGTGTTTAACGAGATTACTAAAAAGGCTATTGAGGAAGCGTTTGCTGACCCTGGCGAATTAGATACCAATCAGGTTAATGCACAGCAAGCCAGGCGCTTTCTTGATCGGGTGGTGGGCTTTATGGTGTCCCCGCTACTGTGGGAGAAAATTGCCAGAGGCCTGTCTGCGGGCCGCGTGCAATCGGTGGCGGTCAAGCTGGTCGTCGAGCGAGAGCGGGAAATCAGAGCCTTTCAACCCGTCGAATACTGGACCATGCATGCGGATCTGGAAAACGCCGATGAAAACAAGGTGCGTTTTGAACTACGCACAGTCGATGGCAAAACCTATCGTCCCGACAACAGAGCCGACAGTGACCATGCCCTCGGCGAGCTAAACGCTGCGACCTATACCGTCACAGCGCGGGACGCGACACCGGCTCAGACTAAACCCCCGAAACCGTTTATTACCTCAACGCTGCAACAGGCGGCCAGCACAAGGCTCGGCTATGGTGTTAAACGCACCATGATGCTCGCCCAGCGCTTGTATGAAGCGGGTTATATCACCTATATGAGGACCGATTCCCTGAATATTAGCGCTGAGGCACTCAGCGACTGTCGGGAATTAATTAGTACTCGCTACGGAGATAACTACCTGCCTGAAAAAGCCAATAGCTACAGTAGCAAGGCCGGTGCTCAGGAAGCCCATGAGGCAGTACGGCCTTCGAATGTCGATATCTCGGTGGCCGACTTAGAGGGTGTCGAAGATGACGCTAAACGACTTTATGACATGATCTGGCAGCAATTTGTTGCCGGACAGATGTTACCGGCACGTTTTAATACCACCACAGTGAAAGTAGGCGCTGGTGCCTATGAGTTGCGGGTACGAGGCCGAGTGCTGGTATTTGATGGTTTCCTGCGCGCCATTCCTGCTTTGCGTAATCAGGACGATCTCGAGCTACCTGAATATGAGGTCGGTGAGCAACTGAAGTTACTGCAATTGGTGCCCCTCCAGCACTTCACCAAACCACCACCGCGATTTAGCGAAGCGGCCCTGGTCAAAGAATTGGAAAAACGTGGCATCGGTCGACCTTCGACCTATGCGAATATTATTTCGACGATTCAGGATCGCGGTTACGTCAGGACCGAGAATAAACGCTTCTATGCCGAAAAAATTGGTGAAATCGTCAC
This sequence comes from Porticoccaceae bacterium, assembly GCA_019090225.1. Classification (GTDB taxonomy): domain Bacteria; phylum Pseudomonadota; class Gammaproteobacteria; order Pseudomonadales; family Porticoccaceae; genus HB2-32-21. The sequence continues at coordinate 1,734 of JAHRWI010000174.1, read as the reverse complement.
CAGTCGACTCGATGAGAATTTTACTGATTTAATGGATTACGGTTTTACTGCGGCTATGGAAGAGCAACTAGACAGCGTTGCGGCCGGAGAGCTTGGCTGGAAAGAAACACTGGATCGCTTTTACGAAGGCTTTGTTGAGCGCTTGAACAAAGCGCGGGGCGATGACGGCGGTATGCGTCTTAATGATGCCACTGAAACCTCATTGGCCTGCGAGAAATGCGATCGGCCGATGATGATTCGCACCGGTAGCACCGGGGTGTTTTTAGGTTGCTCAGGCTACAACCTGCCACCTAAAGAGCGCTGCAAAAGCACTAAAAACCTGACGCCGGGCGATGAAGCCATTAACATCGAAGAGGATGCCGAAGGCGAATCCCGGCTGCTGTTGGCCAAGCATCACTGCAATATTTGCGATACGGCCATGGACTCCTACCTGATTGACGAGCAGCGCAAACTGCATATTTGTGGCTCTAATCCCGACTGCCCAGGTTTTGAAGTAGAGCTGGGTAATTATAAATTGCGGGGTTATGAGGGGCCGGTTATAGAATGCGATAAATGTGCTGCCAATATGGAGCTGAAATCTGGTCGCTTTGGCAAGTATTTTGGTTGTAGTTCAGAGGATTGTAAAAATACCCGTAAGTTGCTTCGCAATGGTCAGGCTGCGCCACCGAAGATGGATCCGGTCGATATGCCCGAGCTGACCTGCGATAAAGTCGAAGATCATTATATTCTTCGGGACGGTGCTGCAGGTCTGTTTTTGGCCGCAAGCCAATTCCCCAAGCACCGCGAAACCCGCGCGCCATTGCTCAGTGAAATACTGCCCCATAAAGATGAAATTGATCCTAAATATGAATTTCTTTTTTCAGCACCGGTCGCAGACCCTGACGGCAATAAAGCGGTGGTTCGCTATGCTCGTAAAACCGCTGAGCAATATGTGCGCACCGAGGTAGAGGGTAAGGCAACCGGCTGGAAAGCCATGTACAAAGATGGTCGTTGGCAGGTTGAAGACAAGCGGAAGTAATTTGTCTTGCTGCAGCTTTTTGTTACCTTAATGCCGACAAACTATGGCCATAAATAATGGCGCGTAACCCCTACACCGGAGCTTGCCTCCAGCGTTGTGTGTATGCCGAAGCACTGGTAAAAGCAGCCACAAAAGAAGCTAACACCTCGGTGCTGAGTACGGCCTTGCTACAAAGCGTGATCTTCCAGCTGGATAGTGCTTATGTGCTTCATTTGCGCGAAATAGCCGAAAATTATAGCCATCCCCAGTCGTTGTTAATCAATGATACAGAGCCGCTTTCCAGATTTTTGGCTGAGCAGGGTATCCAATCTGCTGAAGTCACCGAGATAGTGGCTTTGATAGACGATAACTCGAGCTGGCTTGCTCAGTGTCTCTATGCTTATCGAGAATTTCAAAGTGGACTTGGTGTTCCTGCAAAAGTTAGCCATGGGGGAATAGACCTCTATCAGGATGGCGAGCGCCAGGAAAAAATCAGTCCAGAGCTTGTCGGGCGTTGGCAGCGGGCGATGCTGGAGTTGCTGGAGCGACATCGCGCTTTGATGCACGAATACTGAGAACTTTTTTTGTCCCGCCAATGACGCTTATTGGTATACTGCCGATTCCCAGTGAATATACGGAGAAGGTATGCCTTCATCTTTATACGAAATAGTGATGCTTCCCGACGGGCAAGTGGTATTGCAGCGAGCCAACGAAGAAGGCGAACCGCTGATACGTAT
>JAHRWI010000173.1 GCA_019090225.1 Porticoccaceae bacterium | reverse complement strand
TCTTTGGCACGCGCTACCGAGACCCGGACAAGAGCGGCCCCGACGACATCGGCATCGAGTACGACGACCTGCCTACGGCCTGGTGGGCGCAGCTTGGCGCACCGTTTCGGTCGCGATAACTCGTTTTCCTCAGCCTCAGCCCAGCCTTAGCCTTTTTGTATACTCGCGAACATTTGCACGATGTTCCCAGGCAAAATTACCACTTACTCTCGAGTCCTTTGGTAGGTTTTTAACTACAACGCTGCCCGTTTCTATTCTTGACCCTGAGCCGATGGAAAGAAGATTGCCTATTGTAGCGGAGGGTCCTACCCAGACATCATCGCCTAGCCTGGTAAACCCAGATACCTGGACATTGCCAGTTAGAACGCAGCGCTTGCCGATTTGGCATCCGTGGCCTACGTGAGCTTTTACGCTGATAATTGAGTCTTCTCCTACGGTTGTATAATCTGTGTGCAGAGATCGGGAGACAACAGCGCCAGCAAGTATTTGTACCCCTTGAGAAAGCTTGACACCACCAGCGTGTTCAACTCGAAAATGCCTACCGTGAAAGTTTTTATAATAGTGTCCGGCTGACCCAACGATCGCCCCACTTTCTATAGCAACATTGTCTTCGATAAAGCAATAATCCTCGATAATAGCGCCGGGCCCAATTTTGACGTTAGAGCCAATATAGGTTTTTTCTGAGATAATGGCCGTTGGGTGAGCAGCTATATTGTCTCCTCTACCAAAGGGCATGGCAGGGTTCATGTTGTGGTAATTGTGAAGTTCGTTGTGTAATTTGTAAAAGCTCAATTCTGGATCATCAGTCACGACCAAGCCCTTTTCCGGTTCGACTTTGTTGGCTAGTTTGTTTGATACTATAACGGCGCTAACGTTATCGTTCTTATTTGCTTGATGTAAATACTGTTCTTTTCCTATGAAGCAAAGGCTTTTAGACATTGAGGTGTTTGAGAACTGTGTCTGAGAGAATTCCCCATCTCGTTCGGTATCTTTAAAAAAACTAGAAAGCTTATACATTTATTTTGCCTACTAACTTTTTGAATTCGGCATAATCTCTTACATAATCATTTTCATCATAATGGTCGCTCGCGACCACAAGCAGTACGCAATCACTACTAAAATTAAACATTTCTCTCCAAAGGGGTTGTTCGATTAGAATGCCCTTCTCAGGTGAATCAATATGAATAGTTGCTTTAGACATGCCATTGTCAAGTAGGAGATCACATTGACCAGACAAACAGATGAGAAGTTGTTTTAGTGATTTGTGAGCATGGAACCCTCGCCTGAGTGTTTCTTGAACTGAAAATATGTAATAGACGCGTTTTATTTCAAAAGGTACTAGATCCGACATTTCTTCCAGCGCGACAAGGTAACCATCCCCACCTCCGTGGATGGGCAGTGTTAGTTCTGAAAAGAAGTTACTTTGCATCAGTGTATCAACCTATATTGCATCGAAGTCACTTCCTTTCCGATCCTTGTCAGATAGCAAGGGGTGTGCCGAAAGAGGCCATTCGATATGAATATCGGGGTCATTCCAAGCTATGCATCTCTCGTCCTCTGCCGAGTAATAATCAGTTGTCTTGTACACAAGACTGGCAGTCTCGCTAAGAGTCAAAAACCCGTGTGCAAACCCCTGAGGTATCCACATCTGTTTTTTGTTCTCGGCAGATAGAGTTTCTCCTACCCACTGGCCGAAAGTTGGTGAGTTTCTGCGTATATCTACTGAAACGTCGAAGATTTCCCCTTGCACAACCCTTACCAGCTTGGCCTGTTCTCTTGGAGGCACTTGATAGTGCAGGCCTCGCATTACTCCTCTGATCGATAGTGAATGATTATCCTGGACAAAATCTGGGCGTAGTCCAGTGCCTTTTTCAAATACCTTTAGATTAAAGCTTTCATAAAAAAAACCGCGTTCATCGGCAAATACGTTCGGCTCGATCAGGATGACGTCAGGAATGGCTAGTGGGGTAAATCTCATCGGCGGCAGGTTTTTAGTTTACTTCACTGAGCAATTTCATTAAATACTGGCCGTAGCCATTGTTCAGCATCGGTCTGGCCAGGTTCTCTATTGTAGCAGCATCGATCCACTGTTGGCGAAAAGCGATTTCCTCAGGGCAGGCAATTTTCAAACCCTGTCGGTGTTCTATGGTTTGCACAAACTGGTGTGCTTCGAGCAGGCTTTCGTGGGTTCCGGTGTCTAGCCAGGCATAGCCTCTTCCCATCAGCTCTACCGACAAAGTCCCCTGTTCCAGATAGAGGCGGTTGAGGTCGGTGATTTCCAGCTCTCCCCGTGGCGAGGGAGATATTTGCTTGGCGTACTCAACAACTTGATCGTCATAAAAATAGAGACCGGTAACGGCGTGATTAGATTTAGGGGCGACAGGTTTTTCTTCCAGGCCGGTGACGTGTCCATTCTGGTCAAACTCGGCAACGCCGTAGCGCTCGGGGTCCTGGACATGGTAAGCGAAAATTGTTGCGCCTTTGCAACGTTGATCGGCCGATTTAAGCAGTGAGTCGAGGGAGTGACCGTAGAAGATATTATCCCCCAGCACTAGAGCAGATGGAGAGCCGTTCAAGAAATTTTCGCCAATGATAAAGGCCTGGGCGAGACCATCTGGAGATGGCTGTTCGGCATATTCAATGTTTAAACCCCATTGGGAGCCATCGCCGAGCAAGCCCTGATAGCTGGGGATGTCACGAGGTGTGGAAATTACTAATAGCTCTCTTATTCCCGCCAACATGAGCGTCGACAGGGGGTAGTAAACCATGGGTTTATCGAACACGGGCAGCAATTGCTTGGATATCACCTTAGTAGAAGGATAAAGTCGGGTGCCGGAACCCCCTGCCAGAATTATGCCTTTGCGATTCATCAAATTCCCTGGGTAGCTAATTGGGTGACCAATCTTTTTGCGTGAGTTTGCCACGGTGGCAGATAAACGCCAAAGGCATCGCTTAGTTTTTTGGTATCTAGCCGCGAATTTGCTGGACGCTTTGCTGGCAAGGGGTATTCCTTGGTAGCAATCGGCTCGATGTATTCTGGCGTAATCTGGAAGGCCATACCTAGAGCCTGTGCTTCGCTGATTACGTATTTTGCGAAGCCATGCCAGCTGGTTTCACCGCTTGGCGTAAGATGGTAGATGCCAGCGGCTTGCTCGGCAAAGGCATTGTCGTGAGTGAGGCGATACAGGCAGAGGCTGGTTATGTCTGCAATGAGTTCTGCGCTGGTCGGTGCCCCGATTTGATCCGACACGACTTTGAGTTGATCTCGCTCACGGGCAAGTCGCAGCATGGTTTTAGCAAAGTTAGCGCCGCGATGGGCAAAGACCCAGCTGGTGCGAAAAATAAGGTGTTTGCACCCGCTCTTAACTATGGCTTCCTCTCCCCTGAGTTTGCTGGTGCCATATACAGACAGGGGATTGGGCTGATCGGCTTCGGTGTAAGCCTCTGATTTACTACCATCGAAAACATAGTCGGTGGAGTAGTGGATCAGCCATGCGTTGAGGCGTTTTGCCTGGTCTGCTATCAGGCTCACCGCTTCAGCATTGATGCGGTGAGCTCTCTGAGCTTCAGATTCGGCGTTATCCACGGCGGTGTAGGCGGCTGCGTTGACAATAATGTCGGGCGAAAATTCACGTAGGGTAGTTTGAAGTTGATCAAAATCTTCCAGATTAGCCGATTGCCTGTCGCAGGCCTTGAGCAGGCTGAGAGGAGCCAGCGAGCGCTGTAGTTCCCAGCCGACTTGCCCATTGGCACCCAGCAGAAGGATCTTCATGTGTATTGTTGTTCAATCCAGTTTCGATATTCGCCGCTGGCGATATTGTATACCCAGGTTTGATTTTCCAGATACCACTGCACAGTTACACGGATGCCCGATTCAAAAGATTGAGTGGGTGCCCAGCCCAGCTCGCTTTCAATTTTACCTGCATCGACAGCGTAGCGTTGGTCGTGCCCAGCACGGTCTGTTACAAAGGTGATCTGTTCAGCGTAGGGTTCGCCATCGGAGTGGGGTTTTAGCTCATCCAGCAAGGCGCAGAGCAGGGTGACCACTTCCAGATTGGTTTTCTCGTTGATTCCGCCGATATTGTAGACCTCACCGGGCTGCCCGGCTTCGAGTACCCTGCGGATTGCCGCACAATGATCGCCGACATAAAGCCAGTCGCGAACATTGCTACCATCACCATAGATCGGCAAAGGTTCGCCCGCTAGGGCATTGTGGATAACCAGTGGGATCAATTTTTCCGGAAACTGGTAAGGGCCGTAGTTATTGGAGCAATTGGTGGTCAGCACTGGCAAGCCGTAGGTGTGATGGTAAGCGCGCACCAGGTGATCGGATGATGCTTTGCTGGCGCTATAGGGGCTGTTGGGTTGATAGGGGTTAGTTTCTCGAAAGGCCGGTTCGGTGCTGGCTAGTGATCCGTAAACTTCATCCGTTGAAACGTGCAGAAAACGGAACGCTTCTTTGGCCGGTGATGACAGTTCATGCCAGTAGCTCAGCACCGATTCCAGTAAATTGAAGGTTCCGACAATATTGGTTTGTATAAAGCTTTCCGGCCCGCTAATTGAACGATCAACGTGAGATTCTGCGGCGAAATTTAATATTGTTCGAGGCGAATACTGGGTAAGTAACCTAGCTAACAGCGCCTTGTTGCCAATATCACCTCTGACAAAAATGTATTTGTCATGGTCGCGAATCAGGGCAAGGTTGTCTAAATTACCGGCGTAAGTCAGTTTATCGAGGTTGATGACGGTTTCGTCTGACCCATTGAGCCAGTCAATAATATAATTTGAGCCAATAAAGCCCGCGCCGCCAGTTACCAATATGGTCATTCGTAAGCCCTACTTTTAAATTTTGTTCAGCAAGGTAGCGGCGAGAAGCCCAAGGTTACCGACTACAGTTTGACGATAAACCCCGGAGCGCCAGACACCTAAAATTCGTGGTAACAGCCAACGGCTTCGGGCGTCCATATATTTGTCAAGAGTGACTTTGTTCTCTGGGGTGAGGAGCTCTCTAACTTGTTGTAAGGCAGAAGTGTTAATCGCATTCCAGTTCTTAAAACGGCCTTCTAACATGAGCCTGATCCGCAGCCAGCTTGCTCGCCAGCCCGGACTGGCACCCAGAATATTGTCTTCATGTTGTCGATATCTGGTGCTTGAATGAGGGTCATATATAACAACCCCTCCGGCTCCAGTTATCAGGCTGTAGGCCCACCAGTCATGACTGGCTATATGCTGCTGCCCAGCTTTGCGCAAGATATCGCAAGCCGCGCGATTAAATACCATGGTATTACCCCCGCTAAGGCTTTGTACGAGCGAGTTTTCAAAGCTCGGTGGTCTTCGAAAAAGGGGTGTCTGACCAATATCAACGCCATTTTCTTCTATCAATTTTCTGCGGGAGCAATACAGTGTGGGCGTATTGGGAGGGGAGGCTTCTAATTTTGAAATTGCTCGCGATAGTTTGTCTGCTTCCCATATATCGTCCTGGTCAGCAAAGGCGTAATAGTCAGCTTCGATTTCATGACAGCAGACTAAAGAGAGAAAATTTGCCGCGTACCCTTCCTGGGGACCAGGTTTGATTGCAAAAGAGCCTTCACTCCATGATGAACGGTGCGTATTCAGAATATTTCTGGTGTTATCTGTTGAGCCGTCGTCTGATGCGAAAAGACGGATATTTTGGTGATCCTGAGTGCGGATCGATTTAATTTGTTCATCCAGGAACCGGTCGCCATCTTTGGTACAAAGCAGTACGGCGACGCTAGGCTCGGAACTACTTTGCGATGAACGCTTTGACGCCTGCAAATTATTAGAAACCCTACCCTTACCAACAGTAGTTAAATATTCACTGCCTGAGGTTTCCTTGCAGCTTTTTTTAATGTCTTCCAATATCCGCATACCTACTGCGCAATCTGCAGCTATCAACGTGCTATTTACTGTTTAATTCCTTTCCTTGATCAGTATAACGCACTTGGTCAGCTTATAGATTATTAACATTTCACCTGATGCAATTTTTGCAGAATTTATGTTGATATTCATTTAACAAGCGCCTTTTTATAACATAGGATTACTAATTGATCGCGTATAATGGCGACTGTTGTTTTGGCAGACCATCATGTTTAACGCCGCCGAAGTTCGTGCTCTCATAGCGCTGCTGACAGATGTTACCCGTGAGCAGAATCGCACTCGAGCGATGGTGGCGGTTGGCGGTAGTGCTTTTTGGCCTCGTTTTTTCTGTTGCCATGGTGATGACCACCTAGTGGAGTCTCACTGGAGAATGTTCGTGTCTCGGTGAGATAAATTGGCGCGATAGATTTAGAGGTGTGCAACGCGTTACACTTCCCACATTAGCGTCGGTGTTTGACTGATACGAAATGAAGCTTAAACCAACATCATTTATTTAAACCAACATCACTTATTTAAACCAGCATCACATATGTTGTTAGGGTGATAGTCAAAGACAGGAGGAAAACATGGCCAGTAGGGGTATTAATAAAGTAATTTTGGTCGGTAATCTGGGGCAGGATCCTGAAACCCGGTACATGCCCTCCGGCGGCGCAGTGACCAATATCACAGTTGCGACGAGCGAGACCTGGAAAGACAAGCAAAGTGGCCAGCAACAGGAACGTACCGAGTGGCACCGGATTGTGTTTTTTAACCGTTTGGCCGAGATCGCCGGTGAATATTTACGCAAAGGTAGCAAAGTCTATCTCGAAGGTTCATTGCGGACCCGTAAGTGGCAGGATAAAAGTACCGGCGCTGATCGCTATACCACAGAGATTGTCGCCAACGAAATGCAGATGCTGGATAGTCGCGGTAGCGGGGCTGGTAGTGATTATACCCCTGCTCAGCAATCGGCGCCTCAGCAGGCTCCGAGAGCCGTTGCTGCGGGCGATACTGAACCACCGGCGGCGGCTCAGCCCGGTGGTTTTGATAACTTTGATGACGATATACCTTTTTAAGATTGATCGATTTTTAACGGTCTTCGACTCATATTTCATACTAACCAGAGGTTCTTCGCGTTGGTTAATCCGCAATATAAATATTCCAGGGAGTTGTTTTGAATACAAATTTAACTTGGCACGATTCTGTCGTAAGCAAACAAGAAAGATCGGAAAAAAAAGGCCAAAAGCCCTGCGTAATCTGGTTTACCGGGCTGAGTGGCTCGGGTAAATCAACTATTGCTAATACACTAGAACGAGCACTTTTTGAGCGTGGCCATCATTGCTATCTGCTCGATGGAGATAACGTCCGACAGGGTCTTAACGGTGATTTGGGTTTTACCGATGAAGATCGCGTCGAGAATATTCGACGTATCGGCGAAGCGGCCAAATTGTTTGTCGATGCCGGTTTGATTGTGATGACGGCGTTTATTTCACCCTTTTGCACCGAGCGCCAGCTAGCAAGGAATGTGGTGGAGGATGACGAGTTTATCGAAGTTCACATGTCGACTTCACTTGAGGTCTGTGAAGAAAGGGATCCAAAAGGACTCTACAAAAAGGCCCGAGCTGGGGAAATCCCTCACTTCACCGGAATAGATTCTGCTTATGAGGCACCGGTGAACCCGGAGTTAGTGATCGATACGGGTGCCAATGATATCCAGGCCTGCACAGAGCAATTGATTAATTATCTGGTCGAAAAGCAGTATATCTAGGGCTTGATGTCCAGGGGTTTCCTTCGGACCAAGAGCGGAACTTGTTTTCAGGCTGTCGTTCGAGCTTCCACGCATTGCGCCCCGGTGGCTTTTATGCCCGGGGGCAGTTGACTCATAGGCAATGGTTTTACTGATGATATTTTTGTAGTACCAGTGCGGCATTAGTACCACCAAAACCAAAGCTGTTAGACATCACCCGCTCAAGCTTCACATCGTCTATTCGTTTGGTCACAATCGGCATATCGGCAACTTCGGGGTCGAGGTTACCAATGTTTATCGATTCGGCAATAAAATCGTTTTCCATCATCAGTATGCTGTAGATGGCTTCGTGAACACCAGCGGCACCGAGAGAGTGTCCAGACAAGGATTTGGTTGAACCGATGGGCGGTGCTTTGTCGCCAAAGACGCCGCGAATAGCACCTATTTCGGCGATGTCGCCAACTGGCGTGCTGGTACCATGGGTGTTGATATAGTCGATATCACCTTCGACCGTGGCCATGGCCTGTTGCATGCAACGCATAGCACCTTCGCCCGAAGGAGCGACCATGTCGTGACCGTCGGAGGTGGCGCCATAGCCGACAATCTCGGCGTAAATTTTGGCACCACGAGCCAATGCATGCTCCAATTCCTCGACCACAAAGCAGCCGCCACCACAGGACATAACAAAGCCGTCGCGATCCACGTCGTAAGGGCGTGAGGCTTTTTCAGGGGTGTCGTTATATTTTGTTGAGAGGGCACCCATAGCATCAAACATACTGGCCATTGACCAGTGCTCTTCTTCTGCGCCACCGGCGAAAAGAATATCCTGCTTACCTAATTGTATCTGCTCGACGGCTGAGCCAATGCAGTGGGCGCTGGTAGCGCAGGCAGATGATATACAGATATTTAGACCTTTGATTTGAAAAGGTGTAGCCAGGCAGGCGGCGACGGTGCTGCTCATAATTTGAGTGACGCGGTAGGCACCCATGCGGCGTACACCTTTATTGCGGCAGGTGTCTATGGACTCGACAAATTTTTCACCGGAAATCCCGCCTGAACCCATGATAATTCCGGTGCGAGGATTACTGATATCGGCCTGGGTCAGGGCGCTATCGTCGATAGCCTGTTGCATGGCGACATAGCCGTAGGCCGCCGCGACACTCATAAAACGTAGGTGTTTACGGTCTATCAAGTCTTTAAAGTCGAGGTCTATCTGACCAGCAATCTGGCTTTTCATACCGGCTTCTCGATACGCCTCGTTAGCACTGACACCGGAGCGACCATTACGGAGTGAGTCTAGTACACTGGTTGTGTCATTTCCTAGGCAAGAAACTACGCCCATACCAGTAATTACTGCACGTCTCATATCGACCTCGTTTTGTGTTTGATTACTTGCTTTTCGACTGTGTTGGAATTGTACTGAATCCCGCTAGAAATTGTCAGTTGACTGAAACAGGCCGACGCGTAAACCTTTAGCGGTGTATATTTCACGGTCGTCCACATAAACAGCGCCATCGGCGATGGCCATGACCAGCTTACGCTCAATCACGCGGGTAATATCCAGCTTGTAGGTCAGTTTTTTTGCGCTTGGAAGCACCTGGCCAAAGAATTTAACTTCGCCAGAGCCAAGAGCCCTGCCGTGGCCATTATTGCCTTTCCAGGTCAGGAAGAAACCGGTTAATTGCCAGAGCGCGTCCAGGCCCAGGCAGCCAGGCATCACCGGGTCGCCCGGAAAGTGGCAGCCAAAAAACCATTGATCGGGTTTGATATCCATCTCAGCGATAATTTCACCTTTACCATTAGCACCACCTTCGGCACTGATGCGGGTGATGCGGTCGATCATCAACATATTCGGTGATGGCAGCTGCGCGCTGTTTTCGTTAAACAAGCGCCCTTCAGCGCAGGCAATCAGATCATCGTAATCAAAGCTATTACGTTGGTGAGCGTTTGAGTCGGTCAAATGAACCTCTAGCTGGATGATGTATCGGATGCGACAGTGATAAGAGTCATCGCAAATGGGTCAAAAAAAGACGCGCCATTTTAGCTTACTGACCATAGAAGTCCAAACCTTGGATGAGTCCAGATTCCAACGCTGTACGTGTGACGTTGGGCTAACTGTGTAAATTCAATGGCGGCTGTCTTTGGGGTAGAGGCTGTGTTGCGCCGGATAAGCAGATAACATAGCGGCGATTTCAGGGTCGTACATTTAGCCGGTTTTTCAAGTCGGTCGATGACCATAAAAGGAACTGATTAATGATCAAAAAGTGTTTATTCCCGGTGGCTGGTTATGGCACGCGGTTTTTGCCTGCGACTAAGTCTATGCCCAAGGAAATGTTACCCGTAGTTAACAAGCCGTTGGTGCAGTATGGGGTCGAAGAGGCCCTCGATGGTGGTCTCAATGAAATTTGCCTGGTAACCGGGCGCGGTAAGCGTGCCATCAATGATTTTTTTGATACCAGTTTTGAGCTGGAGCATCAGATAGCGGGTACTGATAAGGAAAAATATTTGTCGAGTATTCGCAGCGTCATTGCGCACGCAAAATTTTCGACTACCCGTCAGTCAGAGATGAAGGGCCTGGGTCATGCCATTCTTACCGGTGAACTATTGGTGGGTAATGAGCCTTTTGGCGTGGTATTGGCCGACGATCTCTGTATTACAGAAGATCAGGGTGTGATGGCGCAGCTGGTAGAAATTTATCGACGTACCAACTGTTCGGTGATTGCCATTCAGGAGGTGGATGAAGCAGACATATCAAAATTTGGTGTTATTGCTGGGGTTGAGGAAGAACCTGGGTTGTTTGCTGTCACTGATATGGTAGAAAAGCCTGAACCCGCCGATGCGCCCAGCAATCTGGCGATTATCGGTCGCTACGTACTCACACCGTACATTTTTGAAATATTACGTCATACAC
>JAHRWI010000172.1 GCA_019090225.1 Porticoccaceae bacterium | reverse complement strand
TATTAAATTAATAATAAATATTATTTATAGTTAGTAACGAATTGATGAGTGCTAAACAGGGGTTTTGTAACGAAACGAGTAAGTAGATAATTGTTGAGAGAGGGCAAAGTCACTGCTTTCCGTCCATTATTTGGAATAATTTGAAATAGGGGCCAAGTCTCCTCTTGAACGGTATTTCGTTTGAGACAGTTATTTATTAATGCTGCGTTGCTTGACAGACCAATGTAATGAATCGAATTAAAGAGATAAGGCAGTGGGTATCAATTCGTTACAAATTGGATAAACAGAATAAAGAAAATAGATATAAAACAAAGAGATCGATATTGGCACGCAGCGTGCACCATAAAAAGCAGCAGAAGCATCAGGATTGGCTCACCACATAAAATTTAGATGCTGTGCTTATCTAAATAAAGCACGTTTTGGCAAATCCAGGCTCTAGCAAATTCTACTGTTGATACCGAGAGGCAAAAATCATGGATACGGACCTACTAAAAATATTTGCCGTAAATGTATTAGAAATTAGCTCCCTGCTGTTCGTGTTCGTATTGGGTGTTGGGGTGCTAATCCTTACCTACCTTTACCTCGCCGACGTGACACAAACAAAGCAGGCGATCAGAAAAAACTATCCCATCGTCGGTCGGTTTCGCTATTTTTTTGAACACATGGGTGAATTTTTTCGCCAGTATTTTTTCGCACAGGATCGGGAAGAATTACCGTTTAACCGCGCCCAGCGTTCCTGGGCCTACCGGGCCGCTAAAAATGTTGATTCCACTGTGGCCTTTGGTTCGACTCGGCCGCTCAATGAGCCCGGCGATATTATTTATTTGAATGGGCTGTTTCCCACCTTGACCGAAGATGCCCTGCCGCCGGAGCCAGTGACTATTGGCGAGGGTTTCGCCGCAGAGCCTTACACCACTGCCTCGTTGGTCAATGTGTCTGGTATGAGTTATGGGGCCTTATCGACTCCTGCCGTGCGAGCTTTATCCGCTGGTGCTGCAAAAGCCGGTATCTGGATGAACACGGGGGAAGGCGGTTTATCGCCTTATCATCTGGAAGGCGGCTGCGATATTGTTTTTCAGATCGGCACCGCGAAGTACGGCGTGCGCACCCCAGAAGGTGAATTGTCCGATGACAAACTCAGGGACATCGCGGAATACACCCAGGTACGCATGTTCGAAATCAAAATGAGTCAGGGCGCCAAACCCGGCAAAGGCGGGATTTTACCGGGTGCTAAGGTCACTGAAGAAATCGCAAAAATTCGTGGCATACCTGCGGGCAGTGATTCCATTAGCCCAAATGGCCATACCGATATTCGTTGTATTGACGATCTACTCGACAAGATTCTTCATGTCCGCACTATTACCGGGAAACCCACGGGCTTTAAAACCGTGATCGGTGACAGCACCTGGCTGGATGAAATGTGTGAGGTAATTCATCGACGTGGCTTTGAATACGCGCCGGACTTTATCACTGTCGATAGCGCCGATGGTGGCACGGGTGCGGCCCCGCAAAGCCTAATAGATTATATGGGTTTGCCGATTCGGCGCAGTCTGCCTCTAGTTGTCGATAAACTGTTGGAGTACAACCTAACAGATCGCATCAAGGTGATTACCTCAGGGAAATTAATCAACCCCGCTGATGTAGCCTGGGCGCTGAGCATGGGCGCGGATTTTGTCACCTCAGCACGGGGTTTTATGTTTGCCCTGGGCTGTATTCAGGCTTTGCAGTGCAATAAAAACACCTGCCCAACCGGAATTGCCACTCACGATATTGCTTTACAGAGGGGGCTTGATCCCACCGACAAAGCTGAGCGGGTGGCGAATTTTGCCAAAAATCTGGTTTACGAAGTGGGTGTGATCGCCCATTCTTGTGGCGTTGAACAGCCACGCAAGCTGGCCCGAAAACACGCGCAAATCATCAATGCCCAGGGTATTCCGGAACCCATGGAAATCTTGTTTCCGCCAGCGGTGCCTCGGCCCGAATACGACATCATTCCTGCAGTGCAGGTCGGCGTGGGTCAATCGGTGACCGGGCCAGAGTCAGCATCATGATTCCCGAACTAATTGGCCAAATACTATTTCTTAGCGGCGTCGCTATTATCGGCATGCTGATTCACCGCCTGTTACGGCTCGATCTGACCCTGGCTTGTCTTGGCGCTGGAATGCTCGCTGGCTGGGCCGTGCCTTTACTGGGCATTGACACAGGCATACGCGCCCATAGCCTGCAAGACCTGGTGTTCTTTGTCATTCTGCCCGTGTTGATATTTGAAGCAACATGGCATCTTGACCCTGCTTTGCTGAAGCGTTGGTTGAGTCCCATTATGCTGCTGGCTACCCTCGGCGTGCTGGTAAGTTGTTTTGTTACCGCAGGCCTGGTGTATTTGGGCGTTGGCCACCCCACGAGTTTCCCGTGGATAGCTGCCTTGCTGACCGGAGCGATTCTGGCGGCAACCGACCCCATTGCGGTGGTCTCACAATTAAAAACCTTAAATGCACCGGCTGATCTCGGCACATTATTTGAGGGCGAGAGTCTTTTTAACGATGGCGCGGCTGTGGTGCTGTTCGTTATTGTGTTTAGTTTTGCGACCGGGAGTATGGCGGAGTCGTCCAACCATCTGGTGTTTTTTGGCACGGTATTTCTCGGTGGTCTGGTGCTCGGTGCACTGCTGGGCCTGGTGGCCGCAATCGTGGTTTTGCTATTGGGCAAGGTTCCTGCCACTAGCGTGGTACTGGTTTTTACCGCCTTTGGCGGTTTTTATCTGGCCGAAGAGTTACTCCATGTCTCGGGCATTATGACTATTGTTGCCAGCGCTCTGGTGGCGCGCATTGCGTTACGGGAGCAGGAAACCACGTTTTTATCGGGTATCGCCGACACCTGGAGCTGGTTGGGGCTACTCTTCAACAGCCTGCTATTTGTCTTGATGGGCCTGGTCATTACCTGGAATATGTTTCGGGAACAATGGCTAGCGATGGTCATTGCCATAGGAGCAGCCTTAGCTGCAAGAGCGCTAGCTGTAGGCTTTTGTGGTCTGTTAACAAAACCGATGCTGCGGCCCATATCCGGCGTCTGGCAGGTGCTGTTGTTCTGGGGTGGTCTGCGAGGTGCCATCGCCATCGCGCTGGTTCTCTCACTACCGGTATCGCTGCCTTACTGGTGGACCATACAGTCCATGGTGTTTGGCGTGGTGATATTTAGTCTACTGGTGCAGGGCACGACCTTTAAACCCTTAATGCGTTACATTGAAAAGGGCCACCTCAAGAAGTAATTCTAAGGCGGCCTGTTAAGGTGCTGAGTATTTATGCGGCTAAAATAACTCCGGATATTTCGATAGGGGCCTGCAGGCTTAGGCCAACGTAAACCCTTCATAGCCCCTTTCCGCAACCTCCTCGCATTTTTCTACATAGGGCGGAAAGCCACCGATGTAAGGCATAAATACCCTTTCTTTACCGGGGATGTTTGCGCCCAGGTACCAGGAGCTACAGGAGTTCAACAGTGTGCCATCGGCGACTTCATTAACGTGATTCACCCAGGCATCTTCGGCTTCCTCGGTGGCGTTTATGGTCGATAGCTTGTGCTCGTCCAGATAAGTAATAATGTCACTGATGTATTCCACATGCTGTTCGATGGATGTGATCATATTGGTAAACACGGAGGGGCTGCCTGGCCCGCTGATGGTAAACAAATTAGGGAAGCCCGCTGAGCACAGGCCCAAATAGGTGCGAGGCCCCGCAGCCCATTTGTCTTTCAAAGTTTTACCATCGATACCGCGAATATCGATTTTATTCAATGAGCCGGTCATGGCATCAAAGCCCGTGGCAAAGACCAGACAGTTAAAGGTGTACGCATCGTCACCGACCTTAAGGCCTTCTGGGGTGATGGTGGAAATGCCCGCCTTGCTGATATCCACCAAAGTCACGTTATCGCGATTGTAGGTTTCAAAATAACCGGTGTCTGCGCACAAGCGTTTGCAGGCAAATACGGTTTTCGGTGAGAGTAATTTGGCGGTTTCGGGATTGCTAACTTTTTGAGCAATTTTTTCGCGAACGAAATCAGCAATCATGTCATTGGTCTCCTGGTTGACCATGAAATCTGCAAATCCGCCGTAAAAATTTAATCCGCCCATTTGCCAACGTTTGTTCAGTTCAGCTTTGATTTCCTCTGCGGTCATTTCTGTCGCTGCTTTTTCATTCGATTGCGTATCAAAAGCGGTGAATCCCTGTTTGCCTCTGTCCCGCAAGGCCGTGTAGTTTTGTTTGATGTCTGTGATGTAGTTAGGGTCAAGGGCTTTATTGTGGGCGGGTACGGAAAAATTTGGCGTACGCTGAAAGACCGTTAAATGATCCGCCTGCTCAGCAATGATCGGAATTGCCTGGATAGCGGATGACCCCGTACCGATAATACCAACCCGCTTGCCTGTGAAATCCACCGCTTCATGGGGCCACTCGCCAGTATGGTAAACCGGGCCAGTAAACGAGCTAAGGCCTGGAATATCGGGCTTGTTGGCGGCAGATAAACAACCGGTAGCCATAATGCAATATTTGGCGCTGAGCTTATCGCCATTGCTCGCGGAGACCTGCCACAGATTGTTGGCTTCATCAAAAAGGGCAGAGTCTATCCGGGTGTTGAACTGAATATCTCTAGCCAAATCAAAACGCTCAACCACATGGTTGATGTAGTCTAGCAGTTCCGCTTGGGGGGCGTAGCGCTCCGACCACTCCCACTCCTGCTGGAGTTCTTCCGAGAATTGATAGGAATATTGCATGCTCTCAATATCGACCCGTGCACCGGGATAACGATTCCAGAACCAGGTACCTCCCGGGCCGCTACCTGCCTCATAGATTCGCGCCGTCAGGCCTTGTTCACGAAGTTTGTGCAGCATATATAACCCGGCAAAGCCCGCGCCGACGATAAGGGCATCGAGGTGAGTTGAGGCGTTGGTCTGGCTGAGTTGCTTATTCGGTTCTGTCATTACTTATACCTTCAAATTTAGGTGCGTAGTGTTGGTGTTAAAGAGGTGGTTGATTTAGCGAAGGCCCGGTGCCTGACTCGGACTTGCAGACTAGCTTGAATAGTATTTAGTTTGCTTATTATAGGCCAATTATATTGGCCGATGATTCGGTGTGTCGCCCGGCAAGCTGAAATGCGGTCTTATCTGTATTCCGACACCACGATGCCTTAGCGGCTCTATCGTTGTTTTTTGAATTTTGTTGGTAATGGGGTTTACTTGTCAGCGTGAGGAGGCAGCAGTGATGCCCAGTAACAAGCAGCAAGGTTTAGTTTGCTGAATACTTTAGCACCCGATAAGCGAGGGGATTGATCTTTTAGAGCTCAGCGGATAGTTGCGATTTGAATGTCGATTTAATGGCCGAGAGTACCTCTTCAAATTCATGACGATCACTAAGATATTGACAAGGAATCTTGTCCAGGCTTGACATTTTATTAATGCCATAAAGATCGCTGTTTTATGAAAAAGCACATTCACACTGTTGCATTGCTAGAAGTAAGCGTGAGGATTAAAGTCGTGAAACTGGTTTTTCACATAAGTCTGCCAGAGATACCGTTATAATTTTGTCATGATTAAAAACCCCGGTCTCGCACGAGGGTCGAGCTAGTACCCAAATAATCAGCCAAGACATGATTGGAGTCATTTATTATGTATTTGCTCTGTGTTACGTTTTTGCCCGATCAGAAGTTTCTTAATAGTGGGGACTAAGAAGAATGAAAAAAATCCAGAAAATTTGTAACAGCTGCCTGATCCTGGCAGGTACCAGTCTACTGTTAGCTACTGCTTGTTCAGAGCAAAAGGTGCCTACGATTGAGGCCGAACCGGTCTCTGTAGCTCCAATGGAGTTAACCGCTCAACCTGCTCAGGCGGTGGTGCGTTTGCCTGTAAGTCTAAACACAGTGATGGTAGCTATGATTAATCAGGCTGCGGATCCCTTATGGGTAGCAGCCTGGCATAATCCGGAAACCGACAAGGAGTGGCGCGAGCTAGAGCGTCGGGCCGTGCAGCTTGAGCTTGGCGGCGCTTTGTTGAGTGTGCCGGGTACAGGGCCTATGGATAACGAATGGACTAGCAAGAAAGGCTGGAAGCAGTGGGCAGATCAGCTGCGCGACGTTGGCGCGAGCGCGGTTGTAGCCGTCAAAGCGCGGGATCTTAAAAAAATATCTACAGTTGGTGATGAAATTGTAAAAATCTGCGAGGGTTGCCATATCGACTTCAAGCCTGCATTACCTACAGGAGGAGAGTTTGGCGAACTGTCACCTACCGCTGAAGATCTGGAAGAATAGTAGAGTATCCGAGCTTAGATCTTGGAATGTCCCTCATCTTTGGATCAATTGGGGGGAACTTAGCTCAGTACTCTCTGGCCAATTTGAAATTGGCCGACTAGCTTTCATCCCGCAATAAACTCAGGGCCGGAATATTCAAAGCTCCGCGACTGGCGAGCACACCAATACTGGCGACTACGATACCAATTAGCAGTGGTGTCAACTGCCAGTATGACAGCGTAGGTGTGTCATTCAGCAATTGGGCGGTGAGTGGGTAGAGTGCTGAAAAAATTATAATAGTCGCGGCTAGGCCTGCAGATCCACAGAGAGTAATAAATTCCGCCCATGTGACACGGTAAAGCAAAGCGCGGTCTCCGCCGAGGGTGCGCAGCAGCGCGTTATCCCGACCCCTTTGAGCCTGACCGCCGAGCAGTGCGGCGGTGAGCACCAGGACTGCGGCGATCATCAGCAGCACGGCGAGCAAGGCGGTGGCGCCGCTGGCCTGGCCAATAATTTCATTAGCTTTATTTAACAGGGTATTTACGTCGAGGAGGGTGATATGCGGCAGTTGCATCATCAGTTCGGCCAGGCGCTTGCCGTCGCCGTCTGGCAACCAGAAGCCGGTTAACCAGGTGATGTCCTGTTCGGCCAGGCCACCGGGTGCAAACATAAAATAAAAATTGGGTTCAAAGGTATCCCAGTCGACTTCTCTCAGGCTGGCGATTTCCGTATTCACCGAGCCGCGACTGGTGATAAACATGAGTTTGTCGCCCAGTTTTAGGCCCAGTCGATCGGCCAGTTCCTGTTCTACGGAGACAGTATTCTTTGCCGGGTGCCAGGCACCGGAATTAATTTTGTTGCTGGCCAGCATGTCGGCGGCTTCGGTCAGCGCCAGGTCGCGGTTCAGGGCTTCGTTGCGGTTTTCTTTTTCTTTGGTGACGGCCTGGCTCACAGGCACGCCATTAATTTCGGTCAGGCGGCCCCGCACAATGGGATAGAGGGGTTGGGTGACGGCCTCTTGTTTATCCAGCCATTGATTAAAGACCTGGAAATCTTTTTCAAACAGATTGAGCACGAAATGATTGGGTGCTTGCTCGGGCAGACGTGAGCGCCATTCGTCGAGCAACTGATTGCCGGTTTGACCGGCCAGGGCGATCACCGCCATGGCCATGGTTAAAGCTGCCAGCAGGGGTAGGGTCAGTGCTGGTCGGCGGCTCAGGCGGCGTAGCGCCAGGCGAGAAGCCAGGGGTAATTTGCCGCTGATTAAATCAAGCCCTTTTAGCAGTGGCCAAAGTAGAGCAGGTAAGCCTGCACCTAAAACGACTAATAGAACAAGCAGGTTGCCCAGGTCAGCCAGCGAGCTGGTTAAAAACCCTGCCAGCAGCACCGGCGCGCCCAGGGCGGCGGTCAGCTCGATATTGGTCGACAGGGGTTTGGCTTTATTGCGTTGATTGAGTATGTCTATGGCCGGGACACGGATTAGCGCGGTCAAGCGGGGCAGGGCGAAGGCCAGCCACAGCACCAGGGGTGCAATCAGGATGGTCAGCCATTGAACGCCGGTGGCAGCCAGTGAACCCTGCCAGTCGAGGCTTTGGTGAATGATCGTGATTAAGCCGATGCTGAGCAGGCTACCGGCGGCGGAGGCGGGCAGTATGGCGATAAATTCTGCGCCCAGCAGTCGCGAGATGATCTGGCGGCGGGGTGCGCCGAAGCTGCGTAACAAACCTGCTAGCCGCGCTCGCCGAGCCACGCGCTCAGAGGTGGCCAAATAAATCGTCGCGCCGCATAACATGGCAACCAGCAAGACCGCCAGGTTGGCCCACAGGGTTAATTGCCGCAGAGGGCCCATGGAACGCACGGCGGCATTTTCGATGTCTTCCAGCCGTTGGTCCGGCCTCAATGTAGCGTCGAGATTGTCCTGTAATTTGGCGATAGTGGCAGCGTCGCCACTAATCATTTGGCGGTAGGTGATCCGCGTGCCGGGGCCGAGCACTCCGGTCGAGGCCAAATCTTTAGCATTAAAAACGATACGCGGACTCATGCTATAAAAACCCGCACTTTGGTCCGGCAGTTGTCGGATCACCGCGCTGAGCAGGAGTTCTTTACTGCCAATCGCCAGCCTGTCGCCGGGTTTAACGTTTAGGCGATCAAGCACTTGATCAGCAACCCACAGCTCGCCGGGCGAAGGGCCTTGAGGTGCGGCCTGGGCTTTGTCAAAACGACCCTGGGCCGTTTGCATTTGGCCGTACAAGGGATAGTGATCGTCTACCGCGCGGGCGCTGACCAGCAGTAGTTCATCGTTGTGAACCAGCACGGTAGAGAAGTCGACCACCGTGGCGATAGGCTTGTTTTTCAATAATTCACGCTGGTCGGGTTCCGGTGCGCGGGTGCCGGTTAAGGTCAGTTCGCCGCCGAGCATTTCAGCGGTGCGCACGGCAAAGCGCTGCTCCAGTTCGGCGTGCAATAAAATGATCGAGGAGAGGGCAAAGCCTGCAATGATGATTGCGAGGGCAAGTAACTGAAAGGCCCTGTCCCGCCAGGGCCGTAACCAGGCTTTAATCATGGGGCAGCGTCCCTGGCGCTTATTTCCTTCGTACTTACGGGACCGGGCTCCGGCTTTTCAAAAAGACGACCTTCTTCCAGTTGCAGGTGGCGCTGGCAACGCCCGGCCAGTTGTTCGTCGTGGGTGACCAGTACCAGGGCGGTGCCGGTTTCGCGATTCAGATCGAATAATAACTCCCCGATGCGTCCGCCATTGGCATGGTCCAGACTGCCCGTGGGTTCGTCGGCAAAGAGTAAGCGCGGCTGTACAGCAAAGGCCCGGGCCAGAGCAACACGCTGTTGTTCCCCACCGGAGAGCGTAGAGGGGAAATGCTTGAGTCGATGCTCCAGACCAACTCGTTCCAGCCAGTGACTGGCAGTGACTTTCGGGTTGGCGGCACCCTTGAGCTCCAGGGGCAGCATGACATTTTCCAGGGCGTTTAAATCGTTGACCAGGTGGAAATGCTGGAACACAAAGGCGCAAAGTTGTCCACGCCGAATGGCCCGGCCATCCTCATCAAGCTGGCTGAATGGCTTGCCCTCAAGCAAGACTTGCCCTGATGTGGGCGTGTCGAGTCCCGCCAGTAAACCCAGCAAGGTCGATTTGCCACTCCCAGAAGGGCCGGTAATGGCCACGCTTTGGCCGGGGGATAGGGTAAAATCAATGCCTTCGAGCAAGGTGAGTTCGCCATCGGGGCCGGGTACGGTTTTACCCAGGGACTCGGCTACTAGAAGCGGCTGGGTTTGCAAAAGTGGTTCTGATTGTAGAGGTGTTTTCAAATTTGATGTCTCAGACGAGGCTTGATTAATGTCGGGAATTTTATTCATGAGGGCTTTTGTTAAGGGTTTAGTTTTTCAGAGTTTAGTTTTTCGGAGTTTAGCCATACGAGGCTCGGTTCTGAAGCTATTAGGCATAGTGCCTTTTGCTCTGGTGTTTATGGTCTGCGTTTTGCAAAGCGGCGAAACGCTGGCCTCTGACCGGCTTGCGGCTGAGTCACCACCTACTGAGCTAGCCGGTGGTGTGCTCGTACTGGGAGACAGTATCAGTGCAGCGTACGGTATTGACAAGTCGGCGGGTTGGGTCGCTTTGCTGGAGGATCAATTACACCAACAATGCCCTCATATCGCCGTACATAATGCCTCGGTTAGTGGTGAGACAACGGCCGGTGGCTTGCTTCGCTTGCCAGACTTACTGGCGCGACTGAAACCGGCCCTGGTGGTTATCGAGCTGGGGGGTAATGATGGTTTACGGGGTTTGTCGCCCGCACAAATGCAACATAATTTTCAAACAATGATAGGTTTAGTGAGGGAGTCAGGTGCCGAGCCGGTGTTGCTGGGAATATTGATCCCGCCCAATTATGGTGAAGCCTATCGGCGTTTATTTGAACAGGCCATTGCCGATGTTGCACGGGATGAACAAGTGGCCCTGCTAAATTTTTTTCTCACCGGGGTAGCAGAGCACGAGAGGCTTATGCAGGAAGATGGTATTCATCCGACTGCGGAGGCCCAGCAGCTCTTACTAAGCAATGCTGAGCAGGTACTGGAAGTTCCTTTGCGGGCGCTGTGTGGGTCGCTGGATTTAAGCGCTCGCCAGGAGGCTTTAGACGACGAAGAGGTTTTTGCGAAGATCATTACTGTAAGCTGAGTTGCTTATACTATCTTTATAATAAGACTGATTGCTGGGTTTAAATTCCGGGGTCAGGATTGCTAGAACAGGATTGCTAGAACAGGATTACTGGCCCAGGAAGTGAGTTAGCAAATAGTAAAATTTGGACCGATGCGTTAATACAGGGAGTGCAGCGATGTTAAAAATAGCCACCTTTAATATAGAAAATCTCGACGATAAACCCGATGACAATAACCCCCAGTTCGCGAGACGAATACCTGTTTTGCGAACTGCGCTTAAGCGCCTACAGGCCGATGTCCTTTGCTTGCAGGAAGTCCACGGTCAGGAATTACCTGCGCATACCTCTTCTTCACCGAAGCGAGAATTGCTAGCCCTGGATCAGCTCATAGTGGGTACCCGCTATGAGCATTACCACCGGGTTTTTACCGTTACCTCAGATAATGTCCCCTACGATAAACGTAATCTGGTGATTTTATCGGCATTTCCTATCAGCAACTTTAGCCAGGTCAGAAATGACCATATCGATCCCTTACTGTACCGCAAGGTCACGGCTAGCCCGGGGGAAACCACTGCAAAAGAGCTGAATTGGGAGCGACCAATTTTGCACGCTGAAATTGCCCTGCCGGATGCCACGCTGCATGTTATTAACCTGCATTTAAAGTCCCGACTGGCGTCGAACGTGAGCGGGCAAAAAGCTGGTTTTTCCTGGAAAAGTGCAGCGGGTTGGGCGGAGGGGTATTTTCTGTCGTCGATCAAGCGGGTCGGTCAGGCGCTGGAAACGCGCATCCTTGTAGACAAGATTTTCGATGCTGACCCCGCCGCTCGAATTGTGGTTTGTGGGGATTTTAATGCCGAGCCGGGCGAAGTGCCGGTGGAGGCTATTAGTGGCCGTGTTGAGAATACCAATAATGCCAATTTACGGGCGCGGGTGTTGCTGCCCTGTAGTAATAATATTCCCGAGTCGGTGCGCTTTAGTCATTACCACCACGGGCAGGGAAATTTGCTCGATCACATGATGATTTCTCAGGGTCTTCTCGAGTATTTCGACGGCGCTGAAATATTTAATGAAAACCTCCACGATGAAAGTCTACCGTTTTCTTTTGATAGCAAATTTCCGGAGTCGGATCATGGGCCATTTGTGGCCAGCTTTTCCGGTTTGGGGGCTAGCCTGGCTTAGGGGCTGATCAGGTTTAAGCGCTGCGGGCCAGGCTAAAATTATTTTCAATATAACTTAGCCGCTGTTCGATGTCCCAATCCTGCTGAGCCAGTTGCTCAATGGCGCTTAGACGTTGTTTTAGACCCATGCCACTGGCGGTCTGAATGCTTAGTCCTGGGCGAGCATTGATCTCAAGTAATAAAGGACCGCGGTTTTTGTCGATGACGATGTCGCAACCCAGGTAGCCGAGGCCGGTCAACTCGTGACAACTGGCGGCTAGTCGCAGCAAGGTCGGCCAGTCGGGAATAATAAGATCTGAAAAGTCGACGCCGGTATCGGGATGTTGATGAATAACCCGATTAAGCTGCACTGCATTAAGGGCGCTGCCAGTAGTAATATCGAGGCCAACGCCGACGGCACCCTGATGCAGGTTGGCCTTGCCATCCGAGGCGTGGGTGGGGCAGCGGAGCATGGCCATGACGGGGAAACCTTGAAAAATAATGACCCGGATATCGGGCAAACCTTCATAGCTGTAGTGCTGCAGGCCGGGGGTGCAAAGGACGAGGGATTCGATAAATGCCGAATCCGGCTTGCCGCCGAGGCTGTACACGCCACTGAGAACATTGGATATATCGTGGCGAATATTGCGCAGGCTCAGGGTTTGTCCGCTGGGTTTGCAGAAGTGTTCCCCTTCTCGTTGGTCGATGACCAAAATGCCTTTACCGCCACTGCCCCGCGCCGGTTTGACCACAAACTGCTCAAGTGGGTCTAACAGCTTCGCCAGCTTTCTTAGCTGATAGGGTGACTCGATAACACCGAGGAGTTCAGGCACGGCGATAGTGGCCTGCGCAGCAGCACGCTTGGTGAGCAGCTTGTTGTCCACCAGAGGAAAGCGGCAACGCTCGTTATATTTTGATATAAACGAGATATTACGTTCGTTAATACCGACAATACCCTTGGCGCGCAGGTTGTTGCGCCGGTTTAGCCACATCATTTAGTCGCTATCCATATGCCGAAACCGGTAGAATTCAAGCAGCCTGAAACCGGTGTATTGACCGAGCAGGAGAATAACTCCGAGGACGCCTAAAAGTAGCTCGGGAAAGTTAAAGGTTAGATGCTCGACCAGACTATTGGTCATTGCCAGATAGGCAGCGATGGCTACGATCAAACTGCCGCTGCCCTGAATAGCGACCTCCTTGGGTCCGTCTTCCTCCCAGGTGATGGACATGCGTTCTATGGTCCAGGCCAGTATCACCATGGGGAAAAAAGTCAGACTAAGGGCCTGATCGATACCGAGTTTATGACTGGCCACACTAAAACCTGCCATCAGAATTACCACGATTATCAACACTGCGCCGATGCGGGCAGCCATATGCAAATCCGTTTTGCTCAGATAAGAGCGTATCCACAGGCCCATGCCCACGAGAACCAGGAGGATGGCGATACCAGTGAACAGGGTGGTTTGGATAAAGGCCAGCGCGATCAGCACCGGCATAAAGGTGCCTGAGGTGCGCACGCCAATCCATATCTGGAAAATCACCACCACCAGCGCGCCGATTGGCACCAGCAATAGAGACTTGAAGACATTCTGTTTTTCCACCGGCAAGCTGTAGATGTTGAAATCGACCAGGGCGACGGTTTGCTCTCTGGCCAGCTTGAGGGCGATATTCTTGGCCGGAATCACATTGGACAACACCGAGAAGCGAATTTTTGACTGACTGCCGCCGACCACATCAAGCAACGAAGGGCCGCCCCGTTGCCAGATAAAAAAATCATCAGGTAAACCGACTGTTGCGGTGTCAGGATTGTAAATTTTCCACTGGGAAGACTCATAGACTTCGATCAATTCCGCTGGGGGGTCATTATGGGTGCGGTTACCCAGTTGTACGCCGCGAATAATATGCGCCTGCTCACCGGCTTCAGCCAGCAACTTCAACGCCATATTGGCCCGCGAGATGCTCTTGTCGGCGCTAATGAGCCGGTAGGTATCGTCGGCCTGTTGATCACCGCTGAGTATTTTTAGTAGTTCGTAGGTGAAATTATCCGGCGTGGCCGCCCGCTCTTCCGCCAATTTGATAATGCTTAATGCAGCTTCTCGTTGCGCGGCTAACCAGATGGGTTTTGACACATGGCTGGGTGGTTTGCCGGCTGCTGTCGTTGTTATATCTCGACTGATGCGAGGTGTTACCTGCATGCTGTAGTACAAATTTTGCGCACCTGAATTGTGGTCGTTTGCCCAGATGGCGCGGCGCTGGCCGTCAAAGTTTTCGATGTTGAACTGGTAGCCCGAAGACGCAAATGTTTCGTCAAGAATTTCATAACCGCCCTGCATACTGGGTAAGGCCAGGTCGGCCGACACGGAATTATCTCTAGCGTTAAAAGAAATTTTTGCTTCTACACTCCACACCGTGCGGACGCTGCCGGGTAACAGAGGAAAGTGCAGGAAAAAGTATTTATAGAGGGTCAGACCCAGGCCGACGCAGATAAGTATCGTCGATAACAGGTAAATCTGCTTGCGGGATGTCATCACAACCTTGCTACCTATCCACTATTTAACGGTGCGCCGCAAACTTACATCGACAACTGCGGTATCTAGCAGAAAGTTACGACCAATGAGTAGAGGGAACTCCATCTTCGAGCGGTCGGTTAGTGACACTTCGACCTGCCGCTCGATCTTGCCCAGCTGCAGGTTCATCATTACGATCAGGCGGCGATCAAGAAGATCCTCCGTCTGCTTGATGCGAATGCGTCTAATCAGCCTACGTTCCAGGGTTACCGTAAGTTGATCATCCGGGTTGGTCAGGTCAAAACGCACCCACTTTTGACCATCGCGCTCAAAGCGGGTGATATCTGTGGCGTGGATGGCTGTACTCGTGGCCCCGGTATCGATCCTGGACAGATACTTAAAGCCCGGCGGGGCAACTGTTACCAACTCATACTCGCCCAAAACGGGTTTGTTGGCGATGATGGCAGCTGCGCAGACCGGACATTTTTTGGGTTCGGCTTTTGGGCAAACCGGTCGCGGCCAGATAGCTGCAGGTTCTTTTGCGCCTGTGCCTTGTGTGGTCGTGTCTATTGTTGCATCTGCTGATTCTGGCTGAGTACATTCTGCTTCAGGTCTTGCATCAACCATCGGGTCATCAAGCGGGGTCGTCAACGACGCGCAGCCACTGATAACAGAGGTAACAAGCAGGGTAATCAGCCAGATGGATCTTTTTGCTGAATAAAGATGAGACATAAATTGAGCGCTTACCAACTATCTGACTCTACAGGGAAATACCTGGCCGCTATTCTATCCCAAACGGGCAGGTATTTGGCGGACAAGCAGCGTGCTGTATATCAAGAGCTCATGAATTAAATGTTTGCTGCAGATTGGAGGGTGGTCGGTCGTCAACATTATTGAATAATGGCTTTGCTTCTAGTCTTATTTCCAGTTTGGCAGAGCGAAGTCCGCAAAGCTGCTGAACCGGGACAAAAGGCTGACACTCAGTGTTCAGCCTGATACCCTTTGGCGGGATAATTTACCGCTGATCTGCTCAAAGCAGCACTTACACAATCAAATTTAGCCTGTTAGGAGAATAACTATGAAATTTGGAATTGCCTTTGCAACTGCCGGGCCTTTTGCCAATCCGGACCTATTTGAATCCTTGGTGCTGACGGCGGAAGAAGTCGGTATGGAATCTATCTGGGCTGTGGAGCACGTAGTATTGCCCCAGGGTTTCCAGTCAAAATATCCCTACAGTAAGGATGGCGCGTTTCCTGGTGGCGAAAAAGCCCCTATCCCCGATCCTCTGGTAGCGCTGTCCTACGCAGCTGGCATGACCAAAAATATTCGTCTCGCCACTGGCATTATGATTCTGCCCCAGCGTAATCCGCTCTATGTTGCCAAGGAATGGGCATCTCTTGACGTGCTTTCCCGTGGCCGGGCCATGATGGGCATCGGCATTGGCTGGTTGAAAGAAGAAATGGAAACCGTCGGGATACCTTTTAAAGAGCGGGCCGCCCGTACCGAAGAATCCTGCCAGGCGATTCGCTCGCTGTGGAGGGATGAACCAGAAGCCTTTGACGGTAAGTTTTATAATTGGGGCCCTCAGAACTCAAATCCCAAGCCGGTACAAAAACCCGGTGTGCCAATTATTGTTGGCGGCAACGTCGAAGGCGCGGCACGAAGAGCGGCGAGAGTCGGTGATGGTTTTTATCCCGCCTCCGGCAGTTTTAAAACCCTGCCGACTCTGCTTGATGCGATGCGTGATGAGTGTGCCAAGACGGGCCGTAATCCCGAAGAGATTGAAATCACGGTTGCGGGCGGTAATCTTGATCCAGGCAGAGTTCGTCAGTACGAAGATATCGGTGTGTCGCGGATGATGATTAATCCGCCGGCCAGGGATACCGAAGGTCTTAAACGTGGCCTGGGTGAGTTTGCCGAAGCGGTGATTGCTAAAAGCTGAGTCAGGTTTAACTATTTTTGTCTAAATAAATTCGCGATTTAATTTCTAAAGTTTGGTGGACAAGCGATAGCGTTTATAAAGACTATCGCTTGTCATATCAAACATACCAAAGCTCAAAAACAGTACCCATTAAAGGAACAGCGCCGATTAAAAGCACTAATCCAGATTTTTCTTAAATCTAAAAGATGCGATTGCTAAACCGATCGCTGTGAATAGTGCTAGCCAGATCATGTCATATCTCATATCGATTATTTCTACGTCACGTAAAATTACGCCACGAACCAAGCGCATGAAATGTGTGGCTGGTAAGATTTCGGCGATGCGTTGAGCGAGTTCGGGCATGCCTTCGTAGGGAAAGACAAATCCGGATAAGAGTATCGAAGGTAGCAATACAAATATGGTCATTTGCGTTGCTTGCAGCTGGTTTTTCGCCAGGGTCGAAATCACTAAACCGAGCACTAGACTAGCGGCGATAAACATCAAGGTCGCCCCGGCCAGTTGCCACAGGCCACCATTGAAAGGCACATTAAATACCACGTAGCCCAGGCCTAAAATAATGGCGACCTGTAAAGCGCCAATAAACATGTAGGGAATAATTTTCCCCAGCATTAGTTCAATGGGTCGTACTGGTGTGGTAATCAACATTTCCAGATTGCCTCGCTCCCGCTCCCGGACAATAGCTGCTGAAGTAAACATAATCATGGTCATGGTTAAGATGATGCCTACCAGGCCGGGGACAATGTTCACGGCGGTACGTTGTTCAGGGTTATAAAGTAAGGTCACCTCGAAGGTAGGGGTGCTCCGGTTGACTGGCTTGTTGAGCAGTTCTGCCAGCGGCATATAGCGTAAGCTTTTAATCGCTGCGGCAATCATGGTGTCGGAGCCGTCGACCACCCACTGGGCAATGGCGCGGCTGGTTTCTTCATCGCTTGAGGGAGGCGAGCCCAAACCAACGGTTGGATGGCGGGCCAGGCGTTGGCTGACATCTTTGGGTATCACCAAAACCGCGCGTATTTCGGCGCGGGCAATGGCCGCTTCAGCCTGATCGACATTCATATACTGCTGAGAAAACTTGACTACCTGGGTGGCGCCTATGGTTTGAATTAAAATTCGACTCAAGCCCGTTTGACTGTAATCAACGATACCTGCTGGTATGTGGCGAACGTTGGTGTTGATGGCGAAACCAAATAGCATAAGCTGGATGAGCGGGATCATTATCACCATGCCAAAGGTCATTTTGTCCCGCTTGAGTTGAGTGAGCTCTTTGCTAAAGATCGCCTGGATTCTCGATAGTCCCTTCACGAAGCTTTGCTCAATTGCCGACTCTTGCCGGTACAAGTCACGAATACGTCTTCCAGGCTGGGTCGAACCAGACTTAAGGTGTCTTCAGGAGCAATATTTTTTTGCTGTCTTAAAAACGCCAGGGGGTCAGCGACAGTATTTTTAAGCAGTACCCGCAGGCGAGCGCCTAGTTGAGCAGCGGTAATTACTTCAGGAATTACGAGTAAACTTTGTTTCAGCTGACGCAGGTCGGATGACGCTACTTCGACAACATGGGCGCCCATTTCTTCCATCAGCGTCTCGGGTGAACCATCGGCGCGCTTAATACCCGTCTCTAATATCGCCAGCTTGTGGCAGCGTTCTGCTTCATCCATATAGTGAGTGGAAACCAGGATGCTGGCGCCTTGGTCACTGAGGTCAAATAATTTTTCCCAAAAATCACGCCGATTCTCAGGGTCGACAGCCGAAGTCGGTTCATCAAGAAACAATAATTCAGGTTTGTGTAAAGTGGCGGCTGCCAGAGCGAGTCGTTGTCTTTGTCCTCCACTCATGGTCCCGGCCAACTGTTGAGTTGTTTGCTCAAGTCCGTAGGTGCTTATCAGTTCATCAATGCGTTGGCGTTTTGCTCGACCAGACAAGCCATATATTTTTGCAATAAACCCCAGGTTTTCCTGGACTGTTAAATCATCGTAAAGTGAGAATTTTTGTGTCATGTAGCCAATATGCAGGCGCAGTTTTTGAGCATCTCTTGGCAGTGTAAATCCCAATACCTGAATCTCACCGGCACTTGGTTTTAAGAGCCCGGTTAAGAGGCGAATGGCGGTGGTCTTGCCGCAACCGTTAGGGCCCAAAAACCCGTATATTCGGCCTTTTTCCACGTTAAGGTCGAGGCCTTGTATGGCCTTTATATCACCGAAATTTCGGCTTAAATTAGATGCTTTGATGACATAGTCGTTCATGGCAGCTCAACTTGCGCAGGCACCCCGTTAGGCAAGTGGGCTTCGCTGTCCGGGAGCTGCACTTCTGCTAAGTACATCAGGCGGGAACGCTCATCCTGGTTTAAGGCGTAATAAGGCGAAAATGCTGGCTCGCTGGAAACCCAGCGTAACTCCCCGGTAATGGCTTGCTCCAGGCCGTCAACGTGGACAGCCATTTTATCGCCGACTTTTATTTTCACTCGATAGGGTTCAGGCACATAAATCCGGGCGTAGGGCGCTTTACCCGCCAATACAATGGCCAGTGGACTGCCCGAGCTGACGCGTTCTCCCAGGTTCCAAGGCAAGTTATCGAGAATGCCATCGCGGGTAGCAATAATAGTTAAGTCAGCCAGCTTCTTATTTTCGCTGGCTAATATCGCGATAACCGCGTCAAGGCTGGCTTCGGCTATACGTAGATCTTCTTCACGGGTACCATTGGTAAGCTCTCGTAAATGCTCCTGAGCAGTTTGCAAATTGGCCAGCGCGGCATCGCGAGCGGCCAGACTTTGATCGAGACTGGCCTGGCTGCTTAGCTTGCGCTTGACCAGGTTTTTTGCCCGTTTGTAGTTGGCTTCACTTTCAACCAATGCGGCTTTGGCACCAGCGACCCTGGCGCGGGCTGCGGCAACTTCTTCTTCACGCGCGCCATTACGCAGTTTCTCGAGATTGACCTCAGCCTGAACGACTTCCGCCTCGGCTTTGGCGATCCGGGCTTTTTGTTGCGTATCGTCAAGCTGAACCAGCATAGTGCCTTTAGAAACGAGGCTGCCCTGCGCCACCGGGAGCGATGTCACTACCTCGTTAACCGTGGCCGTATGGGCGATGCGGTCCCTTTCCAGCGTACCAAGTGCGACATTTTCATCGCGACTATCACAGGCTGAGAGCAAGACCAAAACAACACAGATTAAATAGCGCATCGGTATGATCCTTTTTTTATAAAGTTTCTTTTAAATGCCATCTTATCTGGAAAACAACTTGCATGGATTATATTGGGGGCAAGGTCGGTCAACACAAAGTTCTTATAGGGGCTTCTGAGCGAACGTTCTTTTGATTGTATGCACCAGGGTAGCTTAGTGTTTCATACTACAGACACCGCCTGGTTAGGAATGGGTTTAACGTAAGCAATTGCCTTGCGGGTGGATGATTAATGGTTGGTGACCAGACAATATGAGCGGTCTTTTCGGCACTCACTTAGCCAGATCGAGATGCTGATACCTGGGAAAACCCGGTGTTATTTTGAATCGCTCAAGTTCCTGGCTAAATAACCTGGAGTTTGTGAAGCCATCAAGTGCCTCAATGAGGTGTTGCAAGTCATCGTAGTTACGCCGACAGCATGCCACGTAAGCCCTCAGTACATCGATCAGCGTTGAGCGCCTGGTTCGTACAAGACGATCATTGATTTGTAGGAAATACACCGCGCCGCCCCAATACATAAGCGAATACTTGCCTTCTCTGCGCAAGCGTCGGGTTGCTTCGGTGAATGGTTGGCCTGCATAGGCGTAGTTGCGACGCGCCCGGTTCAGGCTATGAAGATAGCGTCGGCGCTTTTCTTCCCTGCTTAAGATACCCATGGTTTCCATGACCTGGTACTGCATAAAACTGGCGAAACCTTCGGCGAACCACGCGTTACTGGAACCGAGGTAGGGCAGTATCAAATGGCTAAATTCATGGGCTGCGGTCCAGTCCTTACGGAAAGCGTCCAGGGAGTACCGAGGGTCTACGTGGAAATCGATGCCTAATCTGTTACCGCGACGGGTGTTTGCCCAGGGCACCGGTTCACGGGCTCTATCGCGGCGATAAAACCGCAGATGTATTTGGTAAGGCAGTGGGCCGACCAGTGATTCAATAGTTGTATTGACCTCCGAAACCCAGGTGGTGAGTTTTTCTCGCTCTGCGATTGTGAAGGTATCTCGCCAATGAATAGAAAGCTCAGCACGGGCAGGTGATGGAATGCTGATGGCAGTGATGAACACCGCGCAACACAGTGCCAGGCGTTTTCCCCAACCCCATTTGAAATACACCGTCGAACTTATCTGGCGAAGCTGCATTTCCCCATCCTTTCGCCGAGAGTTATAAGGTCAGAAATTTAACGGCCTTGTATCCGAGGTTTTAACGCGCGTCTGTTTCTGACTGAGGAAAGCCAGCCTAGTTGCGTCGCGGAGGCCTAATTCGGCGAAAGTTTTAATTTTTTCTGAATTTGCGCGGATGGTTCTCCTGGTAAAGCTTTGAGTTCCTCTAAATACGCAGATTAGTTTAAGAGCCTGGCATCGCGATCTCATAAAGACTTTTCGTAAACCATCGGTGTCTGAAGTCAGACGCGGATAAAAATCTTCAGGTATCCGTTAAGCCATCTTCCCCATATTGACTGGCTGGCCCGTGGCCCTGTTCCCCGAGTCGGCCCTGTTCGCCAAAATGACCTTTGCCGGGTACGTAATTGACTTCTACCCGAATACCATCCGGGTCTTCAAATAGAATGGAGTAATAGCCCGGTGCGAAGCGTGAACTGTCTTCGGGGCCATGGATGATTTTGGCGTCGAGTTGGGTCTCGACAAACTGATAAATTTTGTCGACATCGTCTTTGCTGCGTGCTCGAAAACAAAAGTGATGCAGGCCGCTGGTGTCCTGCTCAAACGCTTTGCTTCGTTTGTCTGGTGGTGCCACCCGAACCAGTATGCCGGTGCGACTGCCGATACAATAAATCGTCTCTTCATTGCGGATCAGGGTTTTCATTTCGAGAAAATGGCAGAGTTTTTCCCAGAAAGGCAGGCAGCGGGGGCCGTCGTTGACGCTTAGCTGAATATGGGCGATGCCGTTGACTTCTACAGTCATTGTGATCCTTTATGTTGAGTGTGGAATGGAGTCGCGGGTTAGCGAATAATCTTTATCCACTGCCCGGCCTGAGGCTCGCTACCTGGGTAATGTCCGTTGATGAGTTGTAGCTGGTCTTTGCCGTATTTGCCGAGATTAAGTTGTCTCGCCAGCTTGGCGTAAGTGGCCGATGAGCTGGCTTTGACATATTTGATAGTACCGGTGTGCGCAGTACTTCGGCGGGGCGAGCGCGGCTGAAAGCTGGCAATAATGCTCTTGAATTCTGCGTCATACGATTGTGCAGAGGACTCGCCGATTTTTGGCGCTGTATTGTCGAGAGCGGAGCCAGCATCGACAATCCCCCTGAACACAAAGGCGTGTCGGCCATAATAAATAACCGCAATGCGGATGTCGTTAGCGTTATTTTTACCGGGGATGGTTCCTGTGTGGCCTTTCAGGCGATTGACGACAGTTGACTCGGACTTTTTAATAAAACTGATGCCAAGAACTTTCTTGATATATTGCTCGGGTGAGTCGAGTGTGCGGGCTTTAACATCCAGCACCAGGCTGGCTGAATCATCTTCTCTGTTGCCAAGCACTTGTTTGGCCTTTTCCTGGAACTGCCAACCGTCTGGGTAATCGAAGCTAAAATTTAATTTGTCATCATAGTAGCGCTTGTCCTGTCGTGCCGGTGTTTGGGTGGTCTGACCCCAGGGCAGGTTTTGGGTGGCGACTCTGAACGGTACGATGCCGGGGTCGCCGGTTTTAGAGCTGTCCAGGTCAGCGCCCGATTTCTTGACTATCTCTCGTAGACGTTTGTCATTGCGGGGGTGGCTTGAAAATATGCCGTGGTAACTCTGGGTTTTTTTACCGGAGTCCTTATTGCGTTTTTTCATAAACCGCTCGTGGTCTTTCAATTGCGAAATAATGGTGATCATTGCATCCACGGGGTAGCCCGCCCGAGCCATGGTTTTTGCACCAATGGCGTCTGCTTCCAGTTCCATGTCGCGACCGTAGCCTTTTACCGTCGCTGCGCCCCACATCGCAGAGGCTTCACCGACGTCGGCGCTGCCAGTGAGCACAGCCAATAATCCTGCCACGACGTTGGAGCCTGTTTGAGCGTTTTTTTGACGGGAGGCATGGTCGGCAGTGACATGGGCTAATTCATGACCCAGAACCGCAGCCAACTGAGCCTCCGAATTCATGTAGGCCAACAAGCCGCGATTGACGTAAATGTAAGCGCCGGGTGTCGCGAAAGCATTGATATCGGGGCTGTCGATAATAGTAAAGGTATAGTTGAGGTCAGGTTGGTCGGAATATTTGATCAGCTTTTGGCCGACACCTGAGACGTAATCGTTAAGTTTTTTATCTATGTAAATGGGCATTTCTGCGGTGATTTCTTCGTACATTTTCTTGCCAATTTCGGCGGCTTTTTTTTCAGATATGGCGAGCGAAAAATTAGCCTGTAGGCCGAACAACACAGCAAGACTGATAATAAAAAAATGCGGTAAACGTAATATGTGTATGAGCATATTTTGCTGATTTTTTTGTTAATGGTTAATGGTTAATGGTTAATGGTTAATGGTTATTTGGCACCTTAGCCCGTAAAGAAAGCGCGCAATTGTTTGCCGATACCTTCACATGCCTGGTCTTGAACTTGAGCAATAATTGGTATCGGCAGGCCGATAGCGATCATGTAGGACGAACCTTTGGCATTGACCTTAACCCGCCCGTGTTCGGCCATGTCTTTGAGATCCCATATGATGGCTTCGTAAACCCCCTGCTTTTCCCAGGTAGCAAAGCCAAAGCAACCACCGCCGCCGGGGCCGATGGCGCAACTCACAGAACCTTCCCGGTCTGTGGTCTCCGTGCTGCCATCTATCCAGATGATGTAGCGCAGGTTTTGTGACTGGATACGTGTCGCTATCATTGGTTCGTTGAGCATTTTGCTCATACGCTTAAGACCCAGGGGCGCGGTGCGCGGCTCAAACCAGGGGTAAACAGAATCCATAAAAGCAGGTTCATTGATGACGTTTAGGGCGGTGGCGTTACCTAGCTCTTTGCCGATGCAGTCAATAAAGTCCGGCTCGGTTTCGTGATCACTGGCGTGTCGGCGACCGAGTACGACCACTTTGTCACCACTTAGAAGGGACAACTGTTCATTGCTTTCGCGGTACTCATCGACTGTGGTGGTGGTACACCCGACAAGGAGTACGTACAGACAGGCAATGGCTGTGAT
The DNA here is from genome assembly GCA_019090225.1 of Porticoccaceae bacterium. Lineage (GTDB taxonomy): Bacteria > Pseudomonadota > Gammaproteobacteria > Pseudomonadales > Porticoccaceae > HB2-32-21. The sequence goes on along the minus strand of JAHRWI010000172.1, from coordinate 29,963 downwards.
CAGACAAGCTTTAGTCACAGGGTGGTGGCCTCTGGCTTATCCGATGGTGTTTTGTTTTCTGGGGGCCTAGCTTGTGAAGGCTTACTTTGTGAAAGAGTGTCTGTGGATAAGCGGGCCTGGCCGTTTTTGTTATCGAGCCACTGGCGGATTTCTGGCACGCGGTCAAAGGCGATAATAAAGTGGGCGCCGGCATCGCGCAGAGCAACGATTGCCGCCTGGTTTAGAGCCTTGCTGTCGGATTTCAGAAATTTAGTCGGGGTTTTACCGTAGGCCGACATAATCCAGTCAGCGACGGCTTCGCCGTTGTGGTCAAAGACCTGGAGATTGTATTTGATCCACACCTCAAAGACGTTGAGCTTGGTTTGATAGGGCATGGATATTTGTACTTCCTCGACTCTAGGCACGAGGATCAGGTCGGTGTCAGCCGCTGTCGGCATAGTATTGGTAAAGGTAGCGCTTTCAAATACGCTTTTTGTTATGGCAGTAAATAGATCGACCTGAGTTTGGCCGACGGCGATGCTGACTTCCCGGCCATCGGTGTTTTCAAAGCGGTAGGAGCTAAATGCCTGGTCGAATACCACCACCGAGCTTATGGGCAGTTGTTTGTTGAGCGGCGTAGGAAAGGTTCCGCTCACCTCAACATGGGTCGCGCAGCTAGTTAGTATCAGCGCAGACCAAAGAATCATGAATGTTAGGCGTAGTGTTCTCATATTGTTTAGAGAGTTGTTAGCGCTATATTCTGCACTGTTGCTACCTGAATCAGGTGAGTAAAGGTCTGAGTCAATTAAGGCTGTTTAGGCCAACAAAGGTTCCTCCGTTACGATAACTGAGTTCGCGCATCAATGCTGCAAAACGTGTCGCTGTTTGCGCTCGCCCGCCAGGGACCAGAAAATGCACCGGAAAGCCAATAGTATGAATGCGCACCAGACGATCGCCCTTGCGTCGGCTTGCGTTAATACGATCAACGGTCTTGAGTACGGTGTGAATTGAGCCGCCGGTAAAATCATCCCCGAAAACATACAGACTGATTTTTTTGTCGGGGGCGTAAAAAGCTCGAATGGCTCTTTGTATACCCTCTACTGGGCTGGAGTTGCTGAATGGCGTCCAGGTGATGAGGCGATTGATAATGGCTTTGCGGCGCCCTGGGGTATCGGGTATCCATCGGCCTTTGTAGCCGGAAAACATATAGTCACCCATATCGTTCATGATCTGAATACCTTTGACCTGGGGGTATATGTCGAGAATATTGATCATTTCACGACGTACTTTTGGCCAGGCGAAATCAAACATACTGCCCGAGGTATCGACGATAAAAACAATGTATTCGCTATCGACCGGTATGCCGCCGACCACCTGATTATCCTTGTGAGGCTGGCTGGCAAGCAGGCGCGCCATTTCTTCCTGTAGCACTTGCAGGGCGAGGGCTAGCTCATCACGTTCGGAATTGTCCGCCGGAATATGTTGCTGGCTTTTGTCAACGCTGGCCAATTGTTCTCGGAGCCGGGCGATACGAGCACGCAGGTCTGATAGTTGCTCCTGCTTAGTGATCAATTCGCGATTGAGGATTGTGTTATCGCCACGCAGGGCGAATAGCTGTTCCTGTAGGGCTGCGACGCTTTGTTGTTCGGGTTCGCCGGATTCGACCGCACTAAATTCCACAGTTTGAGCAATTAGCAAGAGCAGCACAATGGCACCAAAGCCACAGCTGATAACATCGAGAAAGGAGATACTGATCTCCGGCGCTGGTCGCCTTCTAATCCTCATGGCCAATCCTTTGAGGGGCTGAGGAAAGCGCCTTTGCTGGACAGTCCCAGTTGCCAGAACGCGGCTGCGGCAGCGGGATCGCCCTCCATAGGAAATAAGATCACGTTGACCGGCACACCTCTGGGTAATAGTTTTATCGCTTCGTTAAATAAAACACCTCGCTGTTTGCCGGAGACGGTAGTTTTATTGGGTTTACTCTGTCCCTGGGTGGGCAGGCCGTCGGTAATTAAAAATATATTATCGGGTCGTAATGAAAAACTCTTTGCTGCATTAAATGCGTGATACAAACTGGTGCCACCTTGCGGGCTCAAGGCTTTTAAGTGCTGGATGTTGTTGTTTAGTGTGGCGTTGTCCGATGCATCCAGCCATTGGCCGCGAGTGCTATTCGACAGGGGTTTAGCCTTGGTGTTGAAAGTATAGATTTGGTAATTACTGTCCGTTGGGAGTTGTGACACCAACCATTCAACGGTGCGCACGGCCCGTTGCCACTTAGGAGATTTACGTTTCACAGCATCGCTCATATTGCGGCGGCGGACGACATTGACAATGGTTTCGGCCAGCATACTTGCCGAGCTATCGACCAGGATTAATACCCTTTGGCCACCGAGTTTGAGGCCAGTCAGATACTGTCGGTCACCGGTGCCGATAAAGCTGCGGGTATCGTTGGCGCTACCCTGTTCACGGAGGCGAGAGGTTTCGGTGTCCAGTTCACCGACCTGTTTACGGAGCAGGGCGATTTGTTGATCAGGGCTGACTTCGATACTCAATTCGCGTTTGCGTTCATTGAGTTCGTCCAGTATCCGGCGCGACAGCCCCTGGGTTTCTACGGTTTCGTTTTCCAACACTTTTAAACTATTGCGTAGCTTAACTTTGTCTCGCTCGCCCTCAATAATATCTTCGGCGAGCAGGCTTGCTTCGGCGTTAAGATTGCTGTCATCGGGGCTAATAGCGGTACTGGCATCGTGCTTGAGGATTAAAAATAGCAGCGTTACGGCGCCAAAGCCGCAGGCCATAATATCGAGAAAAGACAGGCTAAACGTGCTCACGTGTCGTTTCTCGCGAGCCATATCAGAGCACCTCGATAAACTTCAGGGTCTCACCGCGGATAATGATTTCATCGCCGACCTGGAGCTTGTCGAGATTGCCGCTACATTGAATGGGCAGTTTATTCTGATCGGTGTGGAGCACGACTTTTTGCGCCTGGTAATTGATTAAGAGTTGACCGGCCTGTTGCTCAGGTTTATCGGTGCTTTCACAGGCCTTAATTTCCAGGCCCCGTAACCCCATGGTAATACTTAAGCCTTGCTTTAAAGCATGGGCTTGGTGTTGATGGAGCAAATGGCTTGGTGCTTGATGTTTTGCAGGCCTGATGGGTGGGACGGTTTCGGTCTTGCCAGGCTGTTGGGAAAGGGCTTCGGGTGATCTTGATCTGCCAGGTACCGTGTTTTGAGATTCGAGACTTCTGGATTTCAGATTTTGTGGTTTAGAGCTTTGCGGTTTAAGGTTTTGGCCTGGGGTTTGCCGAGGTATAGCCAGTTCAGCTGATTTGTCTCCACCTGGGAGTGTGGCACCAAGCAGAGGTAATTCAGTAACAAAAGATAATTTGTCACTGTCTGAAACAATGTGTTTAGCCTGAGTCTGGCAGGCGCTTAGCACGGCGTCCGGCTCTGAATAGTCGGAGTATTCAATATAGTTATCGACGCCGGGCAGGGCCATAAGACGATGGCTGATCAATAGGGTGTCCGCCTGACCATCTTTGGCCGTGATACTGGCCAGGGCGTCGGCCAGACGTTGCCAACGCTGGCTGTTGGCGGCAAGCAGTTCAACACGCAGAATATTAAGCCTGAAATTACCCTGCTGAGCAGATATGTCTATTTCGATTTCCTCTTCGCTGGTCAGTTGTTCTAGCCACAAGGGTAAGAGATTACGCAGCTGCTGTTCACCCTGGGCTGTGTGCATCGGATCGTAACGGTATTGACTGATGAATTTATCGGCGATGAAGTGTGCCCAGGTATCGTAAAAACCTTGTAGAGATACGTCGGGATATTGTCCGCTGTGGAGGCGGGTTATCTGAGCGCCACATTCGAGCCGGGTAATCACCGAGCTGTGTAGCTGGATATCGACATGGATTACGTCACCCGTAGTATCAGCTTGGCAAGCAGCTGCGACCGCGCTATCCACCAGGCCAGTGGCCTTGAAAGGTGAGGCTTTTACCAGGCCCAATAATATACTCAGCTGATCATTGGTGAAGTTTCCGGGTACCGCGAAAATAATATTTTCCGGTTTGCCGGCTTCGTGATACAGGCTTTGCAGCTGAGCATAGGCGAGATCAGCGTGATGCCGCGCATAACGGTTTGCGCCGGTGAGTGGGGATAGGCTGAGTTGATGCCAGTATTGATTATGGCTTTGCTGGGGCAATAACCAGGCTTTTTGCAGGGCTTCATCCCCAGTGACAACGCCCTGATCGGTGAGCAGGGCATAGCCCGGCATAACCAGCAATGTTTCACCATGTAGACACTGAATGGCGCTGTCGTTTAATTCGATAATTGCGGTGCCCAAATGGATCTCCGTGGTCTGTATTGAGTCGGCGGGTCGGTGATTCAGTGGCTCTGCTCAGCTGAATTGGATTTTGTTTAAAGCTATTCGAAAGGCTGTGTCTGCCTTTACTTATCAAGGTATTTTTGGCTAATTTCCGCTATTCGCTTTTCAGGTGACGAAGCAGATTTTGATCACAATAATTGTGGCTATCCAGCACCAGTCGTTCCTGTAACAACTGTAACTGATGCATAAAGAACATCACCACGATGCTGATCACAAGTGCGATAAACGTTGAATTAAAGGCGATGCCAAGGCTGGAGGTGACACCAACTATATCGCCACTAACGGCCTTATGAGCCTGCCCCAGGGCTTCACCAATGCCGCGCACCGTGCCGATAAAGCCGATGGAAGGAATCGCCCAGGCAATATAACGAACCATGGCCAGTTCCGAGTCGAGTTTGTCGGACTCAGTATCACAGGCATCGCTGATAGCGTGGGAAACATCCTGAATATTATGTGTCGAGCTAAACCGCTGTAAGCCCGATAGCAATGCGCGGGGTAAGAGGAAGTCCTGTTGGTGTTCTGGCAGTGCCTCCAGGGGTCGTGATAATTGGCGAGCATCGTCGGGCAATATCCGGCTGCCTTCACTGACCTGTAATAGGGGTTGGGACAGTAGTCGACGTTCCTGAAGCGCTCGTCTGGCTTTATAACCCATGATGGCGCTCGCCCAGAGCATCAGAATAAAGCAGGCTTCCTGCTCATAATCCTTAACCACCACATAGAAAGTGCGCTCTGCGACGATGGTCTCGCCCGCAGCTTCACGGACAAGTTGTGCCTCAATGGTGGCGGCAGCAGTGGGTCGAATCAGGGCCACATAAAGGGTATGGACGACAATTAACGCCGCGAACAAGGCAAATAGTTGGTAGAAAAATTCCGATGAGCTGTTTTTATTCATGATGGTCCTGATTAAATGGCGGGCTATTCGCTGACAGTTAGTAGCTTAAATATTGTTATCAGCTTAAGTATTCCTGATCGACATTAGTCACTGGATTTATATATCGATCGGAAAAGGCACAGAAAAATCTTCTGATATTTGCTCGGATGGTTTGAATGTTCTGTTGCTCGGTTTTGATCCCTTGTTTTTACTCTGTTGTTTTTTGCTCGATATTGCCGATGGAGACGGCTCCGCCAGGGTTTTCTCTTGAGGAACCTGAGTTTCATTAAGCTCCTTAGCGTCAGATACCTGAGTGTGAGGTTGTTCATCGGATGCCGCCCAACACGGCGCGAAAGCGAAAGTAATGAGCAACAGAGACAAGAGCTTTGTTTTGGGAGTGATTAAGGGCATGGTTATTGTGCATACCTCGCAAGACGAAAGCCGAGATCATCCCGGGCTTTGATGCCATAGTCCCGGAAGGACAGGCGCAATTCACTGAGACCGCCATGTCGCCAGCTCGGGCCTCGAATCACCCGGTACTCCCCAGTGTCAGGCCCCGTCGGGTCGATGGCAGCTGAGCCAGAAGTCGCTATGGCGATACTGTAGTAATCGTTAAGCCATTCAGCGACATTGCCGCCCATATCGTACAGCCCTTTTGAGTTTGCCGGATAAGTCGATACCGGGGCGGAGACCGCCTGACTATCGTTATAGGTGTTTAGCGTTCGAGGCACAATGTTTGCGGCGCTACGGTCTGCGATATTAGTGGTTTTGGCGGTGGGAGGGAATTGGTTACCCCAGGGGAATTTGCGCATCGAGCCATCGCTCTGGCGCCGCGCCGCCCAGGCCCATTCAGCTTCTGTCGGCAGGCGATAGCCCTGGGCTTCTGGATTGGTGCCGGTAATAAGGTCATCTTTCTCAATATAAAATAAGGTGAGTTTGTCCTGCTTACTCAGCCAGTTGCAGTAAAGGGCGGCACGGGTCCAGTTAACATTGACCACGGGCTGAGTGAGGTAATCAAGGGTTTTGCCATCGACATGTGTGGAGCTATGTTGACTGTCGAATTTGCGAAATTGTGCGTTGCTCACCTCTGTTGTAGATAGATAAAAGGCTCGACTCAAGCGGACTTCATGCAAGATCTCGTTGGCCCGGCGACCCTGTTCACGTCGTGACGCACCCATAGTGAAGGTGCTGTCGGGTTTGAACAGCTTCATAGTTTGTCCAGCCGGTGAAGTGATGAGCTTCGACATAGCCGGGGAGTCGGGTGAGCCGGATTGCTGGGTGGTGTTAAGGGCAAAGTGCGGGGCTTGCTGGACACCCGGTTTGGGGGAGACCAATTTGCTCATGGGTGCATAGCCACTCTTGTGCACTTCAAGTCGCCAGGGACGTGCGGGCAGATTTAAGGTCATCGGCGTGGTGCCCCGTAAAGTGCCATCGACGTATAACTCGGCGTTGGTGGGTTTGCTGGTAATGTTGAGGCGGCCGAGTTTGACTGTGAGCTTGATGTTAAGGGTTTTCTGTTCGCCCCGTGCCAGCATGATGTGTGTCTGTGAGTGTTCGTAACCGGCTAAAAATACATTCAGCTTATGGCTGGTGTCGGGACTCAGTGCTAGTGTTGTCGGGGTACTACCTAGGTATTGTCCATTGAGGGTAATGCTGGCACCCGCTGGTACCGAGGCAACCTGAAGTTCACTATCTGCCGGGAGCAGGGTCACAGACGGCCATTCTTTGTTCTCGCCAACCCCTATTTTGAGTGTTTCCTGCCAGGCTTTATAGCCCAGCAGGCTGAGTTCTACTTGCTCACCACTGGCGAGTACTTCTGCTGTACCCGGTGTCGTGCCATAGTTTTTACCGTCGACGCTAATAGTCGCGCCCGGGGGTTCCGAACGAAAAGAGATCTTACCCCAGGCTGGTTTAAGCTGGAATTGAAGCTGTGTGATATGACCCAAACCTTCAATATCGACAGCTTGTTCGATGCCAAAATAACGGGGTGAAGTGATCTGTAATTGGTAGGTGTCGGGGGCAAGGTCGGCCAATGTCAGGGGTGTAAGACCTTTGTTTTCGCCATTTATAAAGACGCTGGCTTTATCGGGTGTTGTGATGATCTCCAGATGGCCGGGCAATTTTAGCAGTTGGATCGACTGACTCTGATTGTCTTCGCCGGTGACCAGCAATGCTTCGTTATAGCTACGGTAACCGTCGGCGCTGACCTGCAAGCGATATTGCCCAGGTCTGAGTAGATGGTGGCCCCCTAGAGCAAAGCTCAGACCGCCGGAGATTTTAATCTGCGCGAGTTCGGGTTCGGTATTGATAGACACGGTTCTGGAGGTCAGCAAGAACCACAGGATAAGCGCTGAAAATAGTAATACGCCAGCGATGGCAAGAGGCAGCAGTGGAAAACGTCCCTGGGGTTTAGCGTTGGCTGTGCCAATAGGTTCGAAATCAATGGCTTCTAGGGAGCTGTCTGAATCCTGACTGTCTGAACTCGGGCTATCTGAATCCAGGCTATCAGAGAACGGCATTAGATGGCTTCCCGGCAAGTAATTTGAATGGGTGAGAGGTCATTTTTGCCATCAACGATAAACTTGATTCTGACATCACGATAACCTTGCCGAATACCTTCCGCTACATATTTTCCCGGTTTGAGTTCTATGGTCTTTGCATCGAATTGACCGAGCTTGCCAACCCTCAGTATGGTCACCCGCGTGGCATTGTCCGATGTCAGGGTGATGGTCTGCGGCGTGGTGGCCAGCACCAGGGCCTGTTCGAGTTGGCGCACTTGTTCGCCGAGTCGAGAGCCACCGGGCTGGATGCCCTGGGCATCGCTTAGTAGCTGGCGGGCCTGTTGGTAAACACTGGGGCTGGCCAAACGCAGTGGTTCGGTAATGATATCCGTCAGATCTGCATCGAGTTTTGCTCGTGTTTGACTGCGTATTTTGCCAACGGAGGCGCTGACCACTGAGCCGTCGATAGTTAACGCTTTGTTATAGGCATCAAGGGCCAGTGACCAGCGTTCTTGTTGCTCATCACTGCTAGCGCTGGCCAGAAGCTGCTTGATGTGTATTTGATTCAGTTCAGTTTGCGTCTGTTGTAGCGCCTGGGCGGCGACATCGGAATGGGGTTCAATGGTGAGTGCTCGCTTAAAGGCCTGGCTGGCAGCCGCATAATTTGACTGGCCAAGATCGGCAAAACCTTTATTTAAAGCGCTTTGGAATTGACTGCTTTTGATTGTAGTCTGTGTTTGTTCAAGTCCGGCAATGGCTTGTGGATGGTCTGGATCGAGTTTTATCGCTTTTTGGTAAGCGTTAAGCGCCTCCTCAAGTTTTCCATCAGTAAAGTTTTGGTCGCCAGTGGCCAGTAACTCACGCACCTGAGGTAGTTGGTCGAGACGCTCCAGTCCTTTTTTTGCAGGCTCGTTATCAGCTTGAATTTGTAAGAGCAGTTGAAGCGATGCACGGGCTTTAGTAATGTCTTCTGCGTTACCAGCGGTATTGATTGCCTTTAGGGCATCAGCCAGGGTGTCGCTAATAAAAGGCGCAAAGCGAGCTTCAATGTCACTCAGTTGCTCAAGGCTAAGTTGGTACTGTTGTTGAGCTGCCTCGAATTGTCCTCGGCCATAGCGTTCATCCCCCTGGGTGGCTTTGCTTTGTGCGTCGAGATAGTCTGCCCCCGCCCACAGCGCGACCTCTTGGCTTTCTAGCGCTTTCTGTTTTTCCAGAATACTGGCTAATAGATCCTGAGCTTGACGCCGTTGGGCGGCAGTTTGAGCCTGTTTAAAAGGCCCCTTGTCGATAGTTGGGTTTGCGCGTTCAGCAGACTCAGCCGTTGGGTTACCGGGGTTTTCATTTGCATCATTAGCGCGACGCTGATTTTGCAGCATGACAAAAGCCAGGGAAATAACCAGAAGGCTAATAATTGCGACGATATAGATGATCTGGGGTCTGGCGTGTCGATGGTTTTGAGTGTCGCCAGCAGGCCCAGGTTCAGACGGAATATGGCTTAAGGCTACGTCACTTGCTTCAATGGTATCGAATGGTTTTTGTTTGTCGGCCATGATCTTGCGGGTTTAAATCTCGCCGCGTTCGGCACGATAAATTTTTTGCAGCAAAGCCTGCCACTGCTCATATTGCATTTGCACATTGCCGGTCAGGGTTATGGTCTGGTCTTCGAGATCAATAACACGGGGTTCAATTTCGGCTTCAAGGGATTGCCCCAACTCGGCCAAAGCCTCGATATGAATCTGCGCTTCCGCTTTTTTGCCGAGGCCGCTTTTTACCAACAATGCGCCGCTGCCAATAGCAACCGCACCGCTGGCTCGGGCAGCACCGCTGTTGCTACCTGAGGCAGCGATCCCCGCTAAAATGGCGATTACACCACCGGCTGTGCGTTGTAGTGATTGTCGTTTCAAGTCTCGCGCTGCCATCACTTCATCATAGCTTTCTGCGCGCCAGGTTTGGTAGGGCTCGCTCATCTGCCTGGAGAAAGCATCGTAATACTCCTGAACCGTATCAATATATAAGTAGTCACGCTCGCGCATGCTTTGCACTCTGTGCAGGATTGGATCATCGGTGGCGGGTAACCTGGCGACTGTAAGCTGGCCTTTGCGATTGCTTTGTAAGTGTTCAGAGAAAGCTTCCGGTGAGAATTGTCGGGCAAAGCGCAGTGAAGACACGGTCCGCAAATTGATGGCTTCTTTGGCGGAAAGTTTTTGTCGCCAGACCAGGAGGTCATTGGCGATTCGATTAAATAAGCCCTGAAATGGATCCCGTTGCAGTTTACGTCGGCGTTCATAGGCGTATTTGCTGGCCAGGCCTTTGTAGGTTTTGGCGTAGACTTCTCTGCCAGATGTGTCGGTAACGGCGATATCCAGTTCGAGCATCTCGCCATCGGAATGTTTGATGGTGCCGCTGACGTAGATGTCGGTGATGACGTCTGGGGAAGGCAGCAGGCGCACAGCTCCCCAGGCGGCTGAGTCCTGAATAGTGAGGGTGAGCTGATTGGCCAGGTAATGGGCCTCGGCCTTGCGCACTTCGGGCAGTATCGAGGCCTCCTCATCGTCATCCAGATCATCGAGGCCGGGGTCAAACGTCAGGACACCGAGGTCGAGTAGCTCGGCTTCCGGGAGGGTGCTTGTTTGTGTGGAAAGCGGTGTATAGGTGGTGGATTTAACCGTGATGGGGCTGTTACAGCCGGACAGTAAAAGTAAACTACACAGCAATAGTGGCAGCGAAAGTAGATGCGTGTAGTAGAAGCAGGCTTTCATGAAATGTTTGATCAACCTCCGCGCTGCTGATTTTTATATTTACGGTATTCGTCCCAGAGTTTTTCTCTTAGCACAGGGTCTTTTTCTTTTTGGGCGGCTTCGCGAATCTGGCGGGCGACGATATCATCATCACTGCCATCGTTGATATCTTCGGGGATGCCACCTGCGGTCGAAGAACCTCCGGTGGTGCCTTTGTCACTGGGTGTTGACTCGCCATCCTCCCCATTATCCGTATTGTCGCCTGAGGAATCAGAGGCTTCGTCTGATTCAGCATCACTTTCTGGGAAGTCCCCATAGCCGGGCAGGCCTTCTTCGAGATCACCTTCCTCAAACAGGACTTCACCTGGATCGCCACCGTCTCCACCTGCTGACTCATAGCTGTCAGCGACAATGGCTTCGGCTTTAGCTCTCTCATCGAGAATCATACCGTCAAAGACAGCGATGGATTCGTCCAGCTCTGTATCCAGACCACCGATGATCTCCTCGTTTGTCAGGCCACCGTCTGACGGGTATCCGGCTGAATTAGTTGAGTTGTTAGCCGAGGACTCTAATGAATCTGCGCCTGAGTTTTGGGATGACGCAGTGGAGCTGCTCGTGGATGAGCTATCGCTAGAACTACTACTGGAACTGCTGTTACTGGAGGTGCTTTCGCAGGCCGTTACACCCAAGAGCAGGAGGGTGGAAACGATAGCGATGCAGGGTCGATAAAGTTTTGACATGGCGACAGCGTATTAGTGAATTAAAGGTATTTTAATCAGTGCGGCAGGGCTATTAACAGCTTCAGCTCCAACAAAGCGCGGCCTAAAACGTGCGTTCCTAAGGGTCTTGATAGCCGCTCTGCGTAGCATCACATTTTTTTCCGGGGCGGGTTCGAGGATATTTATGTCGCTGGGGTGTCCATTTTTAGAAATATCTACCTGGGCGCTGATGTATTGCCTCGCAGAGTTTCCTGATCCATCTTCTGCTCTGAGACTCGGTAAAATTTTCGGCTGTGAGAACCATAGCTCGCTGAGTTCCTGGGGCATGTCTGTTTGTGTCATCAGTATGCGGGCCTGCTGATAATACTGCATAGCTGCGTTGCGATGATTGAAGAGCAAATGCCAGTCGCCAGTTTCTACGTAGGCGCTAATTTTTTGATGAGCCGTGGTGTTGGGATCAGCATTAACCAGGGCGATGATCTGCTCGTGGGCGATACGGCCCTGTCGATAGCCGGTTTTGGACAGGGTAGCCATGCGCGTTGGAACCATAAAGTCTTTGTCGGAACTGGCGCTGTAGCGGGAGTCCGTAGCGGTAAGCCATTCATCGCCCTTATGTTGTGAGGAATAGAAACTAATCAGCGCTGAGGTTCGCAATAGCTCAATCTTTTCCTCGGTGATCAGTTGGTTTGGGGGCTGGGCTTTTTTAATGGCTGCGTTGATGAAGCTGTGTGCAGTAGTCAAATGATCGACCCGTTCAGCACTGTTATCTAGCTGATAAATATCGACATGCCAAAGCGCTAATTCCTGAAAGACAGGGATTAATGCGGGGTCATTGCGGGCATGATTTTTCTGGAATAGCCTTAGCAGACGATTATAGTCCGTAGTCACTTCTTCAAATTGGTGGAGGGCTTTTTGGAGTTCGATAATACTTCTGAGTATCGGTGTCTGGGAGAAACTATGCAGGCCGTGGTTGACTCTGTTGACGTGCATGGCTCGTTCTAGAGTGCTGAGTGCCTCGTCATAAAAGCCCTGTCTTTTCAGCGCTATGCCGAGTCCATAAAGTGCCTCGGATGACTGTTCGTGGTAAGGCCCGTTTTCGTCGAGTTCTTTAATGGCGGCGCGATAGCTTACCAAGGCCTGTTGCATATCCTTTTTGTGATCGTTGTGATCGATATCTGATGTGGAATCAGTCTCGCCGGGATCCACCGGCTGGCTGGTTGTAGAGCTGTTCTCTGTAGTTGCTTCGAGGGTGTCAGCGTTTTCGGAGCTGCTTATATCTGGGAGCATATCCCCATAAGCGAATGCACCAGCTGTGATGAGCAGTGTGAGGGCCAGACATAGCTTAAATATATGCCGCGACTTGATCATTTGTCCTTTAGCTCTTGTGCGGATCACTGAGTGTTGGGTCTGCCCACGGCAGCATAGTTCGTAGTTTGAGTGCTAGCTTGTGGAAATGTTCCAGTGTCTGCGTATTCTATGGTTTTATCACGGTTGTAATAATTTTTTAAGCAGAGGTGCCAGGCTGGTTAAGCCTGCTGCCCGACCAATTGCCATGGCGGCCTCTGGATCACTACCCTGTAATTGCGCGCGAAGTGCAAACAACGCGCCGACGCGGTTGCCGCTGGCACAGTGAACAATGGTGGGTGAGTGAGCCCTTGCCTGCAGGGCCTGATCCAGACGTAGAGCATTTTCGGAGGTGATGTCGGCCTTGCCATCGATAGGTATCAGAATATAGTTTATGCCGAGTTGTTCTGCGAGAGCAGCCTCATCCCAGACTTTGAATTCCCCTTTCGGACGTAGGTTTATAATGGTTTTGTATCCTGCCCGATGTGCTGCGCGAATATTTTCTACACTCGGTTGCCCGCCGACCAGGATATTGGCAGAGGGGCTGTTAGGGAAAGGAGCCTTAGCGTTGGGGATAGCAATAAGTGGTGTAAGGGTGTTTAGCGAGCCCGGTGTCTCCTGGTGGCTTTGCGCTGCTGGCGTATTCGCTTGTTCAAGGTTAGATCTGGCCGGGGCTTTATCCTGCGCATAAAGATTAGAGGCGGAAAGATTAGAAAGACTGACCGTCAAGAACATTGCCATAGCCACTGCCTTCATTTTATTTTGCTCCTGGGCCGGTGAGTTGTTCTGTTAAAAAAGCTGATAGTTCATCGAGCTTAACATCAAGCGAATCGCTATCGCCTCGTCGTTTATATTCCACGGAGCCGTTTTCCAGCCCTCGCTCGCCGATGATCAGACGATGGGGAATGCCGATGAGATCAACATCCGCCAACATGACACCGAGCCTGACTTTCTTTTCATCCATCAATAATACATCGTAACCGGCCTCACCTAATTCCTGATAGAGCGTTTCGCAGGTCTTGAGAACAGCCTCTGATTTATGGGCGTTGATGGGAATAATGGCCAGGGTAAAAGGAGCAATGTTGTCTGGCCAAATGATGCCTTGCCCATCGTAGTTTTGTTCTATGGCTGAGGCAACGACGCGGGTAACGCCAATGCCGTAGCAGCCCATGGTCATGACTTGCTCTTTGCCAGATTCATTGAGCACCGTTGCGCCCATGGCTTCACTGTATTTGGTGCCGAGCTGGAATATATGACCCACTTCGATGCCGCGTTTGATTTCCAGAGTGCCCTGGCCGTCCGGGCTTGGATCACCGGTGATGACTTCACGAATATCGACTATGGTGCTCGGTGAGCAATCCCTGTCCCAGTTGGTGCCACGTAAATGAAAACCATCTTTGTTGGCGCCGCAGACAAAATCACTGAGGTGGGCGGCACTGCGATCAGTAAACACAGGTATAGATAGCTTCATTGGTCCGAGGGAGCCGACATTGCAAGCCAGTGTGGCGAGCACTTGTTCTGTGCTGGCAAAGGTTAGGGGGCTGGCTACACCGGGTAATTTTTCAGCTTTGATTTCATTCAGGGCGTGGTCGCCACGCAATACCAGGGCAATTAAATTACTATCATTTGTATCATTTTCTTCGTCCTGCTCACCAACAACAATCAAGGTTTTAACAGTGGCTTCAGCAGGGCAATTTAAAAACTGACAGACCTCCTCAATACTGTGCTGTCCCGGCGTGGCGATCTCTTCCATTGCTTGAGTTGGCTCGGGTCGTGGGCCGGTGGGGGCCAGAGCTTCGGCTTTTTCGACATTGGCGGCGTAATCACTTTCTGTTGAGAAAGCGATGGCGTCTTCTCCCGACTCGGCAAGGACATGGAATTCGTGGGAGTGGTTGCCACCAATGCTGCCGGTGTCGGCCAGTACCGGTCTAAAATCCAGGCCCAGCCGTTCGAATATTCGCGTATAGGCGGCATGCATGACATCGTAGGTTCCCTGCAGACTCTCCGCATCGGTATGAAAAGAATAGGCGTCTTTCATAATGAATTCCCGCGCTCTCATAATGCCGAAACGGGGGCGAATCTCGTCTCTAAATTTGGTTTGGATCTGATAAAAGTTGGCGGGCAGTTGTTTGTAACTGCGAATTTCATTGCGAATTAAGTCGGTAATGATTTCTTCGTGAGTAGGCCCCAGACAAAATGACCGTTGATGACGATCATTGATGCGTAGCAACTCTGGGCCGTATTCCTCCCAGCGACCTGACTCCTGCCAAAGCTCTGCCGGTTGCACTACCGGCATCATGACTTCCTGGGCATTGGCTCGGTTCATCTCTTCACGAATAATTGCTTCTACCTTGCGTAGCACCCTCAGGCCCAGGGGCAGCCAGGTGTACAAGCCGGAGGCAAGTTTTCTAATCATCCCGGCACGGATCATTAATTGATGGCTGATGACTTCGGCATCGGCGGGTGTTTCTTTTTGGGTGGCAAGAAGGAGCTGGCTGGCACGCATATAAATAATTCCGCTAAGGTTTGTTTGGGCTTATGCTGGCGGCTAGTTTAAGGGGCTGGAGCCTGTGGGTATAGGGCTAATAGGTCAGTGCTAATGGATGGATGTCGGAGTTGAGAGATGTTCGAGTTGGATAGCAGATTAAAAAATGACACTTATGTCATAGGTGCGTGGCCTCTGTCGGCAGTGCTATTGCATCGAGACAGCAATTTTCCCTGGTGTATTTTGGTGCCGAGGCGAGAAGGTGTGACTGAGATTTATCAACTCAATGATCTGGATCAGCAGGCGCTATTCGAGGAATCACGCCTGCTGAGCAGGGTAATGACCACTGTTTTTGCTCCCGATAAAATGAATATTGCAGCTTTGGGTAACGTGGTGAAGCAATTGCACATCCATCATATCGCCCGGTACGTGGATGATGCTGTGTGGCCAGCGCCAGTGTGGGGAGCGGTGGTTGAAAAGGACTATGAAGATAGTAACTTAAGGGAGCGTGTCGAGGTTTTACGCAGCGAACTAGATGGTGCCCGAGGTTTTATCTGACGTTTCCGCAGGGCCTTAACGTTTCAGGAGGGTAGTGCGCCCAAACTAAAAAAGCCCTGAAAATCAGGGCTTTTTTAGTAGCATCCGTGCTGGTGTTACTTTGAACTGATGGCCTTGAACTGCCGGTCTAGGACTGACCTTAGAGAGCCATATCTTTCAGACGTTTTAGCGCTGTGATTCGCACGCCAGTACTGGCTGGGCGTGCCTTGAAAGTGGTCGCCTCACCAGTAAAGGGGTTAATACCTTTACGGGCTTTTCGCGCAGGTTTCTTGACAGTTTTGACTTTCAATAAGCCGGGTAGAGAAAATTCGCCAACGGCACGCTTCTTAATGTGTCTCTCAATAACAACATTGAGTTCTTCAAGTACAGAATTAACCTGACTTTTGTTGAGGCCAGTATTCTCAGCGAGTTCATTGATGATTTGAGCTTTGGTATAGCGCTCACTAACAGCGGTGATTTTTCGGGCGGGAGCGGCTTTAGCTGCTGCCTTTTTGGCCGGAGCTTTTTTAGCTGGGATCTTTTTAGCTGGAGTTTTCTTGGCTGTCGGTTTTTTAGCTGCCATATTGGCTTCCTCTTAAACATTGTGATGATTTGAACTGCTAATTTACGAGCCTGGAAACCACCTCTAAACGACGAGATAATGATCCCTCTAACCCTGACGCCATGTATATAGTATACGTAAACAGCTCGCAAGCTTATTCGGGAAAAAACCTGTTTTTTTAGTAAAAAAACGAATTTATTTGAATATATGCTTATGATCGAGCAGCGAATGAGTTTGTTGCGCAAGTGTTCATCTGCAAATGGTTTGCCAGGTGGTGAACTAGATTTTAGGCTTGCTGGGTCCTGGGGTATAATGCGCGCCGCTTTCGAACCCACTGAAAATTTTGGCTCATCAAGCGTGGGCCGTTTGGAGAATTACCTGCTATGCCTATTTATGAATATCTTTGCCAGGCCTGTGGTCACGAGTTAGAGGTTATTCAAAAGCTCTCCGACGACCTTTTAAAGGTCTGTCCTGAGTGTGACAAGCCGAAGCTCAAGAAAAAAGTCAGCGCGAGTGCTTTTCGGCTCAGTGGCAGTGGTTGGTATGAAACTGATTTCAAAACCGGGGATAAGAAAAACTTGAGCGGTGACAGGCAGGCGAAATCTGAAAGTGGTGACAAAAGTAGTTCTTCTGATGGCGGCTCTAAAGAAAGCACTAAGAAAGACGGTGATAGCAAAAAAGCCGAGACTAAAAAAACCGAGAGCAAAAGTTCTGGCTCCGACAACAAAAGCAAGCCAGCAGCCTCTGGCGCTGGCTAAAAGTCGGAACTCACACGATTAAGTCTTTGAATTGGGAATAATATGAATATGCGGTCTAGTTATTGTGGGCTTGTGGAATCTTCTCTTATCGACAGCGAAGTGACCCTGTGTGGATGGGTTGACCGGCGTAGAGATCACGGTGGTGTGATCTTTATCGATTTGCGCGACCGAGAAGGCATCGTGCAAGTGGTGTTTGATCCGGATGCCGGGGAGCACTTCAATACTGCGGATCGGGTCCGTGGTGAATACATATTGCGGGTTACCGGGCGCGTGCGGGCGCGGACTGAGGCGACCATCAATCCTGAGATGAAAACCGGTGCCATCGAGGTCTATGCCACTGCGGTCGAAATCTTGAATGCTTCAGCGACGCCACCTTTTCAGCTCGATGATCACACCAGGGTGGGTGAGGACGTGCGCCTGACATATCGTTATCTGGATTTGCGGCGACCGGATATGCAGAAGAACCTGTATTTCCGCTCTAAGGTGACCTCGATTATTCGTAACTGCCTCGACGATGGCGGTTTCCTCGATATCGAAACACCCATATTGACCCGCGCCACGCCGGAAGGCGCACGAGATTATTTGGTGCCGAGTCGTACCCATGGCGGCAAGTTTTTCGCATTGCCCCAATCACCGCAGCTATTTAAACAGCTATTAATGGTCTCCGGGTTTGATCGCTATTATCAAATTGCCAAGTGCTTTCGGGATGAAGATCTGCGGGCTGACCGCCAACCTGAATTTACTCAAATCGATATCGAAGCGTCATTTATTTCCGAACAGGAAATTATGAAGATCACCGAAAACATGCTTCGCGAGCTTTTCACCTTGCTGATGGATGTTGACCTCGGTGAATTCCCTGTCATGACTTACGCCGAAGCCATGCGGCGTTTCGGTAGCGACAAGCCGGACTTACGTATTCCTCTTGAGCTGGTCGATGTTAAAGATCTAATGTTGGAGGTGGATTTTAAAGTCTTCTCCGGCCCCGCCAATGATGTCGCTGGTCGCGTCACAGCTTTGAAAGTGCCTGGCGGCAATGCGCTAAGTCGCAAGCAGATCGATGGCTATACCAAGTTTGTTGGCATCTACGGCGCTCGTGGACTCGCTTATATAAAGGTTAATGATAAAAGCGATGTCGAAGAGGGCCTGCAGTCGCCCATCGTCAAATTCCTTCCCAACGATATTCGCCAACAATTGCTCGACAGACTCGAAGCCGAAAACGGCGATTTGATTTTCTTTGGTGCCGACAGCAGTAAAGTCGTGTCCGAGGCCCTAGGTGCCCTGCGTTGCAAGCTGGGTGAAGATCTTAGTTTGTACACCTGCCCCTGGGCGCCGCTGTGGGTAGTGGACTTCCCCATGTTTGAGAAGGCGGGTAGTGGCGAATGGACTTCACTACACCATCCCTTTACCCAACCAGCTTGTTCGGCAGAAGAATTACTCGCCGATCCCGGTGCTGCTTTGTCCCAGGCCTACGACATGGTCTTAAATGGTACGGAGCTGGGTGGTGGTTCGATACGGATTCACCAACAGCCTATTCAGAAAGCGGTATTTGAAATATTGTCGATCGGCGAAGCAGAGCAGCAGGAAAAGTTTGGCTTTTTACTGGATGCGCTTAACTACGGTTGTCCTCCTCATGGTGGCCTGGCCTTTGGGCTTGATCGCATTGTAATGCTGATGGTCGAGGCGGAATCTATTCGTGATGTTATCGCCTTTCCGAAAACCCAGTCGGCCCAGTGTTTAATGACCGATGCCCCGGGTGCGGTAGCCAATGATCAACTGCAAGAGCTAAATATTCGCCTGCGTGAAAAAGTCGTTGAACAAAAAATTGGTGAAGAATAATTAGCTTAAGGTGGACTGAAGAAGAGAGGTTGAGAGACGGGTATGGCAGGTCACAGTAAGTGGGCAAATATCAAGCATCGCAAAGCTGCCCAGGATGCCAAGCGCGGTAAGGTTTTTACCAAGCTGATACGGGAACTAGTCGTTGCCGCAAAAATGGGCGGCGGTAATCCTGAAGACAACCCGCGCCTGCGCGCAGCTGTCGATAAAAGTCTCGGCTCGAACATGAAGCGAGACACTATCGACAAGGCCATTCAGCGCGGTGCCGGTGATGCCGATGGTGAAAATTATGAAGAAATCACCTACGAAGGTTATGGCGTCAATGGCGTCGCGGTATTGGTTGAATGCTTAAGCGATAATCGCAATCGAACAGTCTCCGATGTGCGCCATGGCTTTACCAAACGCGGTGGTAATTTGGGTACCGACGGCTCGGTGGCCTATCTGTTTACGCGCACCGGACAAATCACTTATCCACCGGGCAGCGACGAAGATCAGATTATGGAAGCGGCCCTTGAAGCGGGCGCTGAAGATGTTGTGACCAACGACGACGGCTCCATCGATGTCTTGACCGCCTGGGAAGATTTTCTTAGCACGAAAGATGCGCTTGTCGCGGCGGGGCTTGAGCCGGAATCCGCAGAAGTAACCATGGTAGCTTCTACTACCGTTGAGCTGGACAAAGACGGGGCTGAGAAAATTATGGCTCTGGTAGACAGCATGGAGGATTTGGACGATGTGCAAAATGTCTATACCAACGCGGATATCCCCGACGCAGTATTAGCCGAGTTTGATTAGATTTTGTTTTTATAGCTGGCGGCTTTGCCCGCTATTCACGAATACCCGCTTTTTAGCGACGTATGTTTTATCCAGAAAACCAGTTGTACGCATGCACCATCCATCTAACGAGTAGTCATAGGAGCAATACCGATGAAAGTCATCAAGAAAACCGCAGAATATACTGTTTACCAAAAACGATCCGGCCGATATGCCGTCACTGGCGCTGATGGCAAAGCCATTAACGAAGATGACAAGGTTGCGATTTTGTTAGCCGAAGATCTGATTAAAGCGCCTGCCCCTAAAGCCCCTGAAATAGAGGAAGCCTCTGAAGCGGAGGCCGCTGAAGAAGCACCAGCAGAAAAAGAGCTGGTGCCAGAAGTAGAAGCCGCGGCTGACGAAGCTGGTTCAGAAGAAGCTGCCAAAGAGTCGTAGTGTCCGTGCCCGGATTGGGCTGGATATCTGAGGGCGGCTTATGTCGCCTTTTTTTATATATGAGCTTTGTATAAGAGTTTTTGCATATGAATTTTTGTATATGGATAAGGCATAGCAAATAGCTTGCCCCGCTGTTATCTGTTGGCAATCTGTCGGACATTGATTAACCTGTTTAGTTAATGCTCGACGAGGACAATTAATTCATGACACCTTATCTATGACTGTTAAGCCATGACAATTAATCGATGACACGAATACTCGGCATAGATCCCGGTTCTCGCAAGACGGGCTTCGGCATCATTGATGCGAAGGGAGCGGTAACGAGCTATGTTACCAGCGGGATTATCCGTCTTTCGGAGGGCGAATTACCGGCGCGCCTGAAGGTGATTTTCGATAGTGTTGGGGAATTGATTGAGCAACATCAACCGGAATTAATGGCCGTCGAGGAAGTCTTCTTTGCCCGAGACCCCCGGGCGGCGCTGCGTTTGGGACAGGCTCGTGGTGCGGCGATTGTTGCGGGTGTTGATGCCGACTTGCCGGTGGCTGAATACAGCGCTCGTACGGTCAAGCAAGCGGTGGTGGGAACCGGTTCAGCGACTAAAGAGCAGGTGCAGCATATGGTGATGCGCCTGTTGAGTTTGTCGGCCGCTCCTGCAGAAGACGCCGCCGATGCGTTGGCAGTGGCAATCTGTCATGCTCACAGCCTGACCAGGCATCCCGATTTAATAGCGTCTAAAGGTTACTCTCATGGTCGTAGAAAGTAGCGAAAATAAGGCGTCGATTCAATGGTAACTTCTCGGAATTTAAAGGTGCAGAACTTGAAGGCATTGATGGAAATCACTAAACCAAGAGCAATTATTATCCTCAAAGGCAGTTACCTATGATTGGCCGGATTCGCGGCACCTTGCTAGAAAAACAGGCACCTCAGTTGTTGATTGATGTGCAGGGCATCGGCTATGAGGTGCAGGTCTCACTCAATACCTTTTTTAATTTGCCGGAGCTGAATCAGCCACTTAGTCTGCACACCCACCTGGTGGTCAGAGAAGACGCGCAACTGCTTTACGGTTTTGGTGAAGATAGCGAGCGGCAACTATTTAGAGAGCTAATCAAGATTAGTGGCGTTGGCCCAAAGTTAGCCCTGGCGATTTTGTCGGGCATGAGTGCTCATGAATTTGTTAGCTGCGTGCAAAATAATGACAGCGCGACTCTGGTGCGCTTGCCGGGGGTCGGCAAAAAAACGGCGGAGCGTTTGTTGGTCGAAATGCGTGATCGCCTTGATAACTGGAGTGGCACGCCTGACGCTGGGGGAGCTATCCCTCAACAGGCGACAGGTAAAGCCGGTATTCTTGAAGCTGAACATGCCTTGATATCCCTGGGCTATAAACCTCAGGAAGCCACGCGCATGGTGGGTGCGCATCTTATTAAAGGCGAAGATACGCCACCCAGTGAAGAATTGATTCGCCTGGCCCTAAAAAGTGTAGTGAAAAGTTAAGGCTGTAGCGCTATTCTAGCAACGAATTAAACGAGTTCGATTTAACGAATCTGGTGGCATCAGCCGCGACTCAAGCAGTCATGACCAAGCCAGGTTCCATGCTGGCAACAGTCACCAGAAATAAGCGCCACTGGAAACCATGATAGAAACTGATCGTCTGGTAGCTGCGACCCATACCGATGCCAAAGAACGTTTGGACGAAGAGCGTTTAGAGAAGGCTATTCGCCCCACCAGCCTGGCCGACTATGTTGGTCAGACCGCCATGTGTGAACAGATGGATATTTTTATTCAGGCGGCGTGCAAGCGTAGCGAAGCCCTGGATCATACCCTTGTCTTCGGTCCCCCTGGGTTGGGTAAAACCACCATCGCTCATATTATTGCCAATGAAATGGGTGTCGGTTTGAAAACCACCTCCGGACCGGTGCTGGAAAAAGCTGGTGATCTCGCCGCTTTAATGACCAACCTTGAACACAACGATGTATTGTTTATCGATGAAATCCACCGCCTAAGTCCGGTAGTGGAGGAAATTCTTTACCCGGCTATGGAAGACTTCCAGCTCGATATCATGATCGGCGAAGGTCCGGCGGCGCGCTCCATTAAACTGGATTTACCACCTTTTACCCTGGTCGGCGCAACTACTCGGGCCGGTTTGTTGACCTCGCCACTACGGGATCGTTTTGGCATTGTCCAACGCCTGGAATTTTATTCCATAGAGGAACTGACCGCCATTATCAGCCGTGCCGGGACGATATTTGACGTTCCGATTGAAGCTCAGGGCGCGGTAGAAATAGCGCGACGCTCACGGGGCACGCCGCGTATTGCCAACCGCCTGCTGCGACGAGTCAGGGATTATGCCGAGGTAAAAGCCGATGGTAATATCACCGCCGAAATCGCCGACCTGGCTTTAAATATGCTCAATGTCGATGGTCTGGGTTTTGATCAAATGGACCGACGTTTGTTAATGACGATTATCGAAAAGTTCGACGGTGGCCCGGTAGGTGTGGACAGTATTGCCGCTGCCATCAGCGAAGAGCGCGGCACTGTCGAGGACGTGGTCGAGCCATTTTTGATTCAGCAGGGTTATTTGATGCGCACCTCACGAGGGCGGGTAGTCACTAACCAGGCCTACGAGCATTTTGGCCTGAGCATGCCGAAAAACCTCGCCGAGCAGCAGGCGCTGCTTGATAGTTGATCTTGCTATTGGTCTTTGAGTTTAAATTGAAATTAAAATTGAAAAGGAAACAGCAAGCATCGTGAGCAAGGAATTCAGGCTGCCGATCAGGGTTTATATTGAAGACACAGATGCCCAGGGCATCGTCTATTACGTCAATTACCTTAAGTATATGGAACGTGCGCGCTCCGACTGGCTGCGCAGCTATGGTTTTGCCAGTCCGGCATTTTGGGATGATGACAAGATATTTGTCGTCCATTCCCTGACTGCAGATTACAAAAAGCCCGCCAGACTGGACGATCAAATCGTCGTTACCGCTCAGGGTTCAGGTCACGGTCGGGCTTATTTCACAGTGGAACAAAATGTTTTCCGAGATGAGGAACTACTCTGCACCGGGCATATCAAAGTCGCTTGTGTCAATCAGCGTACCAACCGGCCGGTGGCCATGCCTAAAGAGTTATTGGAAAAAGTTTTTGGCCAGGACATGGTTTGAATATTTTGCGGACCAACCTAATCGCTTTATTAACAGAGTTTTATTGGCAAACACGAACAGGAGTATTTGGTGACTGAACAACTATCTTTGTGGGCATTGGTCGTCGGTGCCACAGTACCGGTACAGTTGGTGATGCTGATACTTTTGGCCGCGTCCGTCGTGTCCTGGGTGATGATCGTCCAGCGGGGTCTGTATATTCGGCAAACCCGCGTTGATTTAAAGAAGTTTGAAGGCACCTTTTGGTCCGGTGTGGATCTCAATGAGTTGTTTCGGAGCGGTAATAATCGGCTTAATAAAGACAATATGGTAGATGGTGTAGAAAATCTGTTTCGCGCCGGTTTTCGTGAATTCAACCGCCTTTCTCAAGGTGGGGGGACAGACCCAGATGCGGTAATGGAAGGCGTCGAGCGAGCCATGCGAGTGGCCCTGTCGAGGGAAGAAGAGAAGCTCAACCGGCATCTGCCGTTTCTCGCCAGTGTTGCCTCGGTGAGCCCTTATATCGGCCTGTTTGGCACCGTTTGGGGTATTATGCACTCATTTCGTGGTCTGGCGAATGTTCAGCAGGCTACCCTTGCGACCGTAGCGCCGGGTATTTCGGAGGCGCTAATCGCCACCGCCATGGGCTTATTCGCGGCCATTCCCGCCGTGCTGGCCTATAACCGTTTTTCGGCCAACGCCGATGTGCTTTATAACGCCTACGAAACCTTTTCTGATGAGTTTTCCAGCGTGCTGCATCGTCGGGTACACAGTAATTAATTATGGCCAGTAAAAAACCTGCTAGACGCAAGCGGCGATTTGTCGCCGAAATCAATGTTGTGCCCTACATCGACGTGATGCTGGTGCTGTTGATTGTCTTTATGATCACTGCGCCCCTGCTGATGCAGGGCGTAAAAGTTGATTTGCCGAAAGCACCCTCCAGCCCTCTGGACGATAAAGCCAAGGACCCACTGATCGTTTCTATCAAGGCAGATGGCAGCTACTACGTCGATCTGGGTAATGGCAAGAACCTTCAGGAACCCTTGCTGGATATTGTCACTAAAGTCGGCAAGGTGCTGGCCCAGAAGCCCGATACGCCGGTACTGGTCTGGGGGGATACCAGGGTTGAATACGGTATTGTTGTTAACCTGATGGCGCAATTGCAGGGTGCTGGTGCCGCCAGTGTCGGCCTGGTGACCGAAGCGCCAGCAGGGAAGCGCTAATAGTTTGTGTTTAATAAAGTTGGTGGCCAAAAAGCCCATGGCTTCGCGAAGGGTGGGCAAGGCCTGTGAAGGGTAAGTTGCCGGGCTATTCAGCTGCGATTTTTTGTAGCCTGACTCTCCATGGCTTGTTGTTGGCAGTGGTGATTATTGGCTGGACGCCGGGCAAAAAGGAGGTGCAGATCCGACCCCGCTATATTCAGGCGACCTTGTTACAGGTCAAGCCACCCAAAGCGCCTGTGACAAAAAAACAGGTGGCCAAAAAGCCGGTAAAGCCTAAACCTGTTGATAATAAGCAAAAGGAACTGGCAGCAAAAAAACGCACTGAAGCGAAGAAGTTGGAGGAAAGCAAACGTCTAACGCGTTTGCGGAATGAGAAAAAGCAGAAACAGAAGCAGAAACAAGAACTCGCAAAAAAGGAGCGCTTGCGACAGGAGCGAGAAAAGGCCGCAGAAGCACTTCGACGTAAACAGGAGCAGGCTTTTGCTGACGCTCTTGATGAAGAAGAAGAATATATCACTGCGGAACAGGACGACCAGCTAGTCGGCAGTTACAGTGCCTATATACGGGATCGTATCGTCAATAATTGGAGTCGACCGCCGAGCGCACGCAGAGGGATGGAGGTGGTATTGAGCATTCAGTTGGTGCCTACAGGGCGAGTGATAGCCGTTTCGGTGGAGAGGTCTAGTGGCAATGATGCCTTTGATCGCTCCGCAGAACAGGCTGTTTATAAGGTCGAGCGCTTTGAAAAGCTACAGGAGTTATCGGAGGCGAGCCCAAGGGTCTTTGAAGAGACCTTCAGGCATTTTAAGTTGATTTTCACCCCCGATGATTTACGTTTGTAATGGTATCCAATGAAAATGGTGCCCAGCGAAACTTGTTTAGTTAAAGCTGATTTAGTAGAGAGCACTTTAACCGTGCTTTAGATTAGCTGTACTTTAGATTAACCGTACTTTAGAAAGGAGCCACCCTTGTTTAAACCCATTTACACACGCATTGGCAGGTTAGCATTCGCGTTCTTGCTCGGGCTGGTACTCGTTGCTCAGGCCCATGCGGAATTGACTATCGAGATCACCAGCGGCGCAGATAATCCAACTCAAATTGCCGTAGCACCAATTCGGCTGGGGAGTACGGCGGACGTGGATCTAAGCGCGATTATCTCTGAGGATTTGCGCCGCAGCGGTTTGTTTGAGGCTATGCCACGGGCCAATATGTTGTCCCATCCGGCGACGGTCAAAGATGTATATTTCCGGGACTGGCGAATTATCGGCATGGAGTATCTGGTGGTCGGTAAAGCAGCCACGCAGTCCGATGGTCGCAGCCAGATAACGTTCAGCCTGCTTGAAGTGCCCAGTGAACGAACGGTATTCACTCACCGAGTGCAGGGTTCCGGCAATGAATTACGGGATGTCGCGCATTACATTAGCGATAAAGTGTTTGAGGCTATTACCGGTATTCGAGGGGCTTTTTCTACCCGACTCGCCTACGTTACCGCGAACCCAGAAGGTGGGGCTTTGGTCTATCGATTGATGGTCTCCGACTCGGATGGGGCGCGGGAACGGCTGATGCTCAAGTCTAAAGAGCCGATTATGTCGCCAAATTGGTCTCCGGATGGTAAGGAGCTGGTTTATGTGTCTTTCGAAACTGGTCGCCCGGCGATCTTTCGACAAAAATTGTCCGGTGCGAAACGTGAGCAGCTGACTAATTTTCGAGGCCTTAATGGCGCACCGGCCTGGTCCCCTGATGGCAAACAGTTGGCCATTGTTCTGTCTAAAGACGGTAATCCTGAAATCTATCTCTATAGTTTGTTGACTCGAAGTTTTACCCGTTTGACTCGGCACTTCTCCATCGATACCGAGCCCAATTGGACGCCGGATGGCGATGCTGTCGTATTTACCTCGGACCGGGGTGGTTCGCCACAAATTTATAAGCTGACTATCGCTACGGGCAAGCTGCAACGCTTAACTTTTAGCGGATCCTACAATGCGCGACCGCGGCTGGCTGCAGATGGTCGAACATTGGTGATGGTGCACAGAAATAAGGGTGTGTTTCATATCGCATCCCAGGATCTTGTTACCGGAGATTTAAGAATACTCACGTCTACCCGTCTCGATGAATCACCAACGGTGGCACCTAATGGCGCGATGTTGTTATACGCAACTAAGGCTGGCGGTAAAGGCGTGTTGGCCGCAGTGTCGATAGATGCGGGCGTTAAATACATACTGCCTTCCCGGCTTGGAGATGTAAGAGAGCCAGCATGGTCGCCCTTTTTAAGATAATCGTTTACAGTACGCCTGTACCATCAGGTTTCCACCCCCTCAGGAGAAACAAATGAAGCAATCGGTCTTAAGAACTACTTTTATAATCAGTCTGTTATCCCTCTTTTTGGCAGCGTGTTCAAGCTCGCCGTCGACCACCAGTACTGGTAGTAATACCGGGGCGGTTTCAAACGGTGACGTCACTACGGGCAGTGTTAGTGGTGATGGTGTTAATGGCGGCGCTATTGATGCATCTGGCGATGTCGAAACTGTGTTCTATTTTGAGTTCGATAAAGCGATTCTACGGCCTGAAGCTCTGGCTGCCTTGCGTATCCATGCCCAACGATTGATTGCTAATCCGGTCAGTGTGCGTCTTGAAGGCCATGCCGACGAGCGCGGTACCAGAGAATACAACATGGCCTTAGGTGAGCGACGAGGCGCGGCTGTTAAAGAATTCCTGATGCTTCAAGGTGTTAACGGTAGTGGGCTTGAGGTCATCAGTTATGGTGAAGAACGCCCAGCAGCTATGGCCAGCAGTGAAAGCGCCTGGGCTCAGAACCGACGTGTAGAGATTAGGTAAGCCAGGCGGCTCGACCGTTTGATGGCCCGCCGCGAGGCGGGCTTGCGCCAGATTTTGTTAAAGCGCTGTGATTTCAAGTGTTTATAATTTAAAAGGCCTATGATGAATCGCGTTATGAATCGGCCTGGCGTCTGGTTATCTTCAACCGAAAGTATTGCCGAATTCACGGTCGAATACCTGCTTTTCAAATAAAACCATTGAATAAACAATCGATTAACTCGCCGAGTAAAGTATTGAAAAATATTCGCGCAATCGTCACCTCCCTGTCCTCTATTTTGATGCTTCTTTTATTGGTTCCGATGCCTGGTCATGGGGCCGCACCGGTCGAAGAGCTTGGTGGGCAAGTAAAAAAGGCCGGGTCGAGTAATCACTCAGTGGGCAATCCTGCTGTGGATAACGGCTCTGCCAGCAATGATCCGTATTATCGTACGCAGTTATTGATGGAAGAGTTGCGACAACTGCGGGGCTTGCTGGAAGAGCAGAGCAACGAGCTTAGCCTCTTGAAAAAAAGGCAGCGCGAGGACTACCTGGATCTGGATCGACGTTTATCAGCCGTGGCAAGTGGGAGTTTAGCGTCAGCCCCCTTGGCAGACACGGGGGCGGTGCCTGGCTCTGAGCGAGGCTCTACGGCAAGCGCTCGGCAATCAAATGAAGTTGAGTCGGCTGGTAGGGAGTTAGCGAACGGGCAGTTTAACTCCGGTAATACTTCGCAAGCGGGGCAGAATGAGCTGAGGCAGAAAGTTGCTTATGATCAGGCTTATGGTCTGCTCAAAGCACGTCAGATAGATAAAGCAAAAGCTGCACTTAAGCAATTCCTGCTGGATTATCCTCAGGGGCCGTATACGGCTAACGCACACTACTGGCTGGGGGAAGTGTATCTTTTGGGTAGTGAGTTACCTGAGGCAGCAACTGAGTTTTCCGCAGTTGTGCAAAAATATCCAGGCCATCGAAAGGTCAACGATGCGACCTTTAAGTTAGGTAAGGTTTATCACCTGCAAAATCAACTGGATAAATCCAGAATACTGTTAGAGCGCGTAGCAAAAGGTTCGGACAGCGCCGCCCGTTTAGCGCAGGATTATTTACTACGTAATTTCTAGTTCACTGGGGCCTCGTAGGCCGCTAGATGAATCAGGGCCAGTTGCGGTAAAATGTCTGCTGCTAGAGTTTACGATCCAAAGCCTTTACTCCCCTTGTTTGTTGACACTGAAATCACCGGGCCCTTGCGCTATTGAGACCCATATTTACCGAGCCCCAAGCCTACTAAGACCTGAATCTTCCCAGCCCTATGCCTGACGACAGCGTTCGTATTACAGAGATTTTTTATTCCTTACAGGGCGAGACCTCGACCGTTGGTCTACCTATGGCCTTTGTTCGTTTGACCGGCTGCCCCCTTCGCTGTGGGTATTGTGATACCGAATACGCTTTCCATGGCGGTGAAAAATTCACTGTCGATGAGATTCTCAATAAGGTGGCGGGCTTTGGTGCATCTTATGTCACAGTGACCGGGGGTGAGCCGCTGGCCCAGCCCATTTGTTTGTCCCTGCTGACCCGCTTATGTGATGCCAACTATAAGGTCTCCCTGGAAACCAGTGGTGCGCTAGCCATTAAAGATGTAGACCCTCGGGTGGCGGTTATCCTGGATATTAAGACCCCAGGCTCAGGCGAAGTGACGAAGAATCATTGGCAAAATTTGGCCGAGCTAAAAACTAGCGACGAAATTAAATTTGTTATTTGTGATCGTCAGGATTACGACTGGGCGCGTTTACGGTTGGATCAGCATGGCCTTCTCGATCAAGACCTGGAAATACTCTTCTCACCCAGCTTCAGTCAAATCAGCCCACGGAGTCTGGCCGAGT
This sequence comes from Porticoccaceae bacterium, assembly GCA_019090225.1. Taxonomy (GTDB): domain Bacteria; phylum Pseudomonadota; class Gammaproteobacteria; order Pseudomonadales; family Porticoccaceae; genus HB2-32-21. The sequence goes on along the minus strand of JAHRWI010000172.1, from coordinate 998 downwards.
GGATATTAGAAGATAAGCTGCCGGTTAGAATGCAGCTCCAGCTCCATAAACAGTTATGGGGTGACGTGCCCGGCAAGTGATGTGCTTGGTAAATACTGTCTTTAGAAAATAGCGCTCCCACAAATATGGCGAGTGACATCGTGATAATAAATTAGTAATGTCTATGGAAATTAAGAAAGCAGTTGTACTGGTGTCGGGTGGACTTGATTCGGCGACCGTATTAGCTATGGCTAGCAAACAGGGTTTTGCCTGCCACTGTCTGGCTTTTGACTATGGCCAACGCCATCGTAGCGAGCTAGATGCCGGTCAGCGTGTCAGTGATGAATTTGGGGCCAGCGCCCATAAGCTAGTCAAGCTGGATCTGCAGGCCATTGGTGGCTCTGCGCTCACGGACGACAGCATAGCGGTGCCAGAAGGAAATGGTGTGGGTGAGCCATCCTCCGAAGCCCCATCCCCAAAAGACCCATCAAGTAATATCCCTGTGACCTATGTGCCAGCCCGTAATACGGTATTTTTATCGATTGCCCTGGGCTGGGCTGAAGTCCTCGGCGCTACCGATATCTTCATTGGCGTTAATGCTGTGGATTATTCTGGATACCCCGATTGTCGGCCTGAATATATTGCTGCATTTGAAAATATGGCTAACCTTGCTACTCGCGCTAGCGTTGAAGGTCAGCCCTTTCATATCCACACGCCGCTAATTTCTATGACTAAGGCAGAGATCATCAAGCAGGGTGTGGATCTCGGCGTTGACTATAGTTTGACGGTGTCCTGTTATCAGGCCAGCTCAGGCGGATTAGCGTGCGGACGCTGTGACAGCTGCCAGATACGTCAGCAAGGTTTTGCAGAAGCTCAGATCCCTGACCCTACGCGCTATAAATAGCCATATTCAGCTTGACCTTTAAGTCTTGATAAGTATGATATGCGCCTCTTCGCCGGGCCGTTAGCTCAGTTGGTAGAGCAGTTGGCTTTTAACCAATTGGTCGCTGGTTCGAATC
>JAHRWI010000171.1 GCA_019090225.1 Porticoccaceae bacterium | reverse complement strand
CTGCCAGCGGTGGTATCTACGGCGTCACGCCGCCGGGCCAGGGTATTCAGGAATCCGAGATAAAATGTTTACGAGCCGCAGCGCGGGCGAGTAACGCAACCGGTACGCCCATTCTCTGTCACAACGACGAAATGGAACCCTTTGGCCGCGAAACCCTGGATATCTTTGAGGAAGAGAAAGTCGATTTTAACAAAGTGCTAATTGGTCACGCCTGTGGTGTTGGTGATATGCGTTACTATTTTGACATCCTTGAGCGCGGTGCATGGCTGGGTTTTGACCGCTTTGGCATTGAATCCATCGCATCGGACAAACTCCGGCTCGCCTCACTGTTAGGACTAATGGCCGTCGGCTATGACCGTATTATGCTGTCCCATGACTCGCTGCAATGCTGGCGTGGTCGCGATACCGGCGTGCTAGATGGCATGGTCGCCGCATCGCCTAACTGGGATATCGGGCATATTTCGCGCAACATTTTACCCACCATGCGCGAGGCCGGTGTCAGCCAGGATGAAATCGATACTTTGATGATAAAAAACCCCTGTAGCTATTTCAAAAAATAACTACGCAGGGAGACCTGTTGGGGGAAATAATTGCTGTCAGTGGCACTGGTGATATCGGTGCCACATTTTTCTAGTACTTGGTACTAGCCGCGTGATCAGTAGGTTAGCGTTAGGCTTCACCACTATATCTCGATCTTGTTGGCAAACAAAGACTACTGATCTAGACCCGACCCTCCGTTTCCCGCATTTTTCATCCGCTAATACCACCCTGGCTCTCTGGCCTCGCGACAGCATGGACATGTTTCGTCATCACGACCAAGGTACGAATAGCGTCGTCGTAGTGCTCTCCAGCTTCTTATAGCTATTCTTTTAACCTCTCCTGAAATAGTCGTGTGATGTCGCACTAAACGACGGCATATCTCACGAAAACCCAAGCCCATGAAGCGCAGATGGTAGATGATATAACGTTCTTTCTCGGCAATATGTGTGTAGGATATTGCGATGCACTTTGAAGTAGAATTCGCCAGTTTAAGGCCTACGGGCTGGTGCAAATCAGAAATGCATATTGCTCTGTTATTGCTGTTTGTGACGGAATCGAGTTAGGACAAGCATCGCAGGTAGGAGAAATATAATGGAGTTGCTATGACGTAGATACCTGGGAGTCAACTGCCGGAATATTGTTAATTGAGATTGTCTGCTAAGAAAAAACATACCCTGATTAAGAAACTGTCGGCTATCTAAGAGAAGGTATTTATGAGCAAACAGAACGATAGAGCGCTTCGAATTTATAATGAAGTTTTGGGCCTGGAGAGATTACACTATGGAATTTGGTTGCCCGATGATGAGCTTTCAACGGAAAAACTAAAGGAAGCGCAGGAAAGATACGAAGATTACCTGGTAGAAAACATACCCGATAACGTAGCTAGCATTCTGGATGTTGGTTGCGGCACCGGAATCCTGACAAAGAAATTGATCGGTCTCGGATATGATGTCGAAGGATTATCACCCGATATAACCCAGAAAAATAATTTTATAGAAAATATTAATGCTACGTTTCATCATTCGACATTTGATGATTTCTCTGTTGCAGACCGATACGACTGCTTAATTATGAGCGAATCTGCCCAATATATTCAAATGGATAAGATTTTTGAAAATGCAGCAAAATCCTTAAAAAAAGATGGTTATTTAATGATCTGCGACTACTTTGTCTTGCCTAATGCGACAGGGGTACTTAGCAAAAGTGGTCACGATTTTGAAGATTTTATGGACCACATAAAAAATAATAATTTTACAGTGATTGCTGAGAACGACATAACAGAGCAGGTGACGAAAACTCTAGATTTTGGTAAAAACATGATTGAAAAAGTCTACAAGGCGATCGAAATCGGGACAGAAAAGATAAGGGAAAAGTATCCGCGCATAAGTAAGCTTGTGTTGCGTTTGTTTAAAAATAAAATTGATAAACTTAAACGGCAAACTCAGTTACTGGACTCTGATGGCTTTAAACTAAACAAGACCTATCGGTTTGTGCTCCTCCAATTGAAGAGCTAATGTCTGATCGTTGATAATCTGTCGGCAGGAAGCTGAGTTGCATGTTTAATCCTGTCGAATTAATTCCTATAACAACTAAACTAGGATGGACATGGTTTGTCCTCAGGACCAAGGCATGAATAGCTCCGTCGTAGTGGTCATCAGCTTCTTTTAGCTATCAGAGATAAGCACGGTTGTCATGGTCTTTAAAAAAACACCGGTTATGGACGACGGCCTCGATGAAACGATATGGACTGGTATATCTGGTGATGAAAATCGGGGGTTAGGTGGCATCGCCTTTACCTCTGTCTTACCTATGCCTATGCCTATGGCGTGGAAAAAAGTCTAATCGACAATCTAACTGAATTAATGCCTATAGAGCCAAGCTTACCCAAAGGAACCACACGTCCAACCAGGGCAACGCTTCTTTTCTAGACCTGAGGTTTAACCTGACCCGGTTATTTTTGTGACCCCGTTATTTGTAGTCATTCCTTTTTCTCAGTTTAAAGAAATAACACTCACTGATGAACACCACCTGATTGTCCATTCTTAAAGCCAGATATCAATGGACAAAATAGCGTTAGCCCGCATATTCAGCAAGAACTGCTTACTGGGAGGGTTGTTCCAACTGCTCTAATGCCTGAATGGCTGGCATATTCAGTTGTGCCGCGGCTTTCTTAAACCAATCTATCGCTGCATCACGATTTTTCTCTACGCCAATGCCATGCAGCAACATAACACCCAGATTGTATTGAGCATTTTCATACCCCTGCTCTGCGGATTTGCGATACCATTCGACTGCTTTTTCAGCGTCCTTAGCGACCCCTTGACCAACCTCATGCATAACACCCATATTGTATTGCGCAACAGCGTCACCTCCAGATGCAGCGACACTGATCAAATAGTAGTTAGGCTCTTTTGTCTCAGCCCACGCGCCTAAAGCAACGAATGCATAAAAAACAAATACTAAGTTTACTACCAATTTACGATGCATAATCAACTCTCCTTGAGATCTTTTCACGTGAAGGTGACCCCTTTTAATTAAGTTTATCGAACAATATCATTTTCAACAAAACCGAACAAAATTTGGACTCTACAGATCCTTCCCTAATCTGAGATCCAAGCTTCAACAATATAGTCAAAAACCTACAAGACTGCACTGACGTGAGTCAGTTCTTTAACACATCGAGATCCGATCTGGGGTCCGCGATCTAGAGTCAGATCTAGAATTATAACTACCTTGTAAATAAAGGCGGCAATCGAGGGCTCAGACTCCTTGATTTTTCTGATAAACCACTGACTTGCGGTCACCACCATGGCCTGTAGACCGCACGGCCCTATCCAGTCGTTTTTATATTCGTTGTTTAAACCGATCACTCCCCAATACCCAGGATTTGTTCGTCGCCTCGCGTATATCTTCTAGGGTTTTCTCCGAGATATGCGATCGAAACAGTTGTCAATAGGCCGCTTGCCGCTGCGCAGGTATTTTCCCTAGCCGCTTGTATTCTAAACGAGGTGTCACCAACTCATCGTTATGCCCCAGCGCATTATGCCGATAACTCGACCAGGGATATTTGGAGGGATAATCCACCATCCTATCGGCCCTGACCGGATTCAGGTCGATATAACGCATGCAGGTCAGCAAGTACTGCTCTGTATCGATCAAGGTCGCCTTGTAGCGTCCTTCCCATAGCGTGCCAGTACGACCGTAGTAATGATTAAAATACTGTACTTAGTAACGACCGACGCTTTGTATCATCTTGCCAATACTATGGTTTTGCTGAGGTGTCACCAGTAAGTGGACATGATTGGTCGTGAGGACGTAGGCATGCAGCTCGCACTCATATTTTGTAGCGACCTCCGATAGCTTTTCCAGATAAAACTGATAATCGCTTTCGGTATAAAAGATGGCTTCGCCGTTATTACCTCGTTGGATCACGTGCGGAAGGTAGCCGGGGATAACAAAGCGCGGTAGACGTGTCGTAACGTCATATTCTGGAGGCAGTGAATGGAACCGTAACACCGACCTTATCGATTATCAGGAAGTCTGACCCTTTGATTTGCTAGCCCATCAAACCCTCGGCTACCGAACACCCCTGGAAATCGATCTACAATCAGTTAGTTGTGCTAAATTAATCTGTCCGATAAAGCCGGGGTAGTTCATAATGGGATCCATAGGCCAAGCAGTGGGAGCATAGACATGGACCAAGAGAAACGAAAAGGTCGTAAAGCTATACCGGATCATTTCCAAAAATTGCTCAATAGAGATCAAAAGGAAGCATTAAACCCGTTAACAAAGTTCGGTTGGGAAGTTTACTTCGTGCGTATGCCGTTGTTTCAGCCCCTTGTTATTGCGCTTCGTAATAACATCGCTAGCCATTACGCGTTATTGCTGGAGGATGGGGGGCTCGATCTGAAGACGGACCTCAAGGTTCGTCAATAACTTACCGGCCTGAGTCGTTTTGTTTGTGTTTCTCTAGTTTGAGAATAGAGAGGACGGGCGACGGTGTCCGGACCTTGGGTTTTGAGGAGTTAACTCTTCTGCCCTACGACTATTGTTGTAATCTAAAAAGATCCGGTGAAAACCAGGGACATACAGATCTGGTTGAGTTATCAAGGAGTTTGACCCCTTGATTTTCATCATTGCGACTTTTTGCATCGAGCATCAATTGCCGCTTTTATTTTCAGGTCGAGACTTCATCCTCTTTGTCAAACACCTGGGGCTAGCACCCGCGCGCTCGGAACTATAAACTTCAAAGCTATAGCGTAAAGCTAAGCAGCCCCATCACGCCCCTCTCTTGCCTCAATCCAAAAGCTAACCTATTCTGTTTACAACAGCGAAATACAACATCAAATAAGCCAAACATCCGTCATCGACGGAAAGGAACCCATCATGACATCAGTTCTTGAAGACAAAGAAGCTATCCGCGATCTCTTGTCAGCCTATTGTTTCCACGTTGACGACGGCGAGTACGACCAATGGGCAGAATTATTTACCGAAGATGCGACACTTCTGGCTGGCGAACTAGCTACCTGCCAGGGTCGGGCCGAAATCAAAGCCTTTATCGTCGTCGCTGTCGGTGGCGATGTGCCAGCACGCAAGCACTGCACCATTAATGCCATGATCGAGGTCAGCGGCGCTAAGGCTACTTCCCAGAGCTATATTATCGTTGTGCGCGCCGAGGACGGTGGCGGTATCGTCACCTCCCTGGCCGGGCGCTATCAGGATGAATTGGTAAAGAAGGATGGTGAATGGAAATTCCAGAAGCGTATCATCTGCATGGATATTCTCGGTGATCTTGGGCTTAACGACTGAATATGCAATTAACACCGCTTCTTAATCACAGAAATCAAGCTGACCCCTTGATCCTTTAGTCAGAAGGCAACCCTAATACATCGAAAAATGCTCGGTTTCTTTCTCTTGCAGATCGCACTAGCTGGTTAAACGAAATAACTTCCACATAGGCCTTATAGCTGTTGTTATACCCGAAATACCCCATACCATCGGCGGTCACAGTAAGGTTCGCGCTCTTGCAGCGTTTTACCATTGTCGCCGTCAAGTCACATAAAACATAACAATAACCGGGTATTGATTGTGATTCTGGAATCAGAAGTCCCTTCTGGGTTTTAGCTTTCCCATTGCGCACCAGCTCCAAATAACCCAAAGATTGCTGAATAGGGTCTTTATCTTCGCCTTCTTCCATGTCGTCTCGCATAGGCCGTTTAATTTCAATGACAGTGATTGAGGCAAGAGGGAAGGACGACTGATCATTGAGCAAGAGAGGGTTATCAAATATTCGCAAACTGAGCAAGTCCGGCTCTTTTCTGGCTTTACTGCCTGTAATGGGCATGGCATTGAGTGTTTTATCTGAAGCCAAGTAGTTATGGAATGCCAAGCGCTCATCAATCAGCCACAGATTACAAGAATCTAAAAAACCTCTGTTGAATCTTTACGCATGGGCATGATCAATTCGTGGATCATATCTTCACGGACATATTTACCATTTCCCAAACATTCAATCGAATTTTGCAGGAGGTCGATAATGATTTTTCTGTGAGAGACATAATTGGCTAAGTCGGATTTTTTGAGGTTTTCCGCCTTTTGTAAATAGGCCTGTAAGCGGGTTTCATACTCTTCGATATGCTCTTCATGTGCAGGTTGCATAATATTGCGGCCTTCACTAAGCAGTTCCCTTTCTACCTCATACCATTGAGCGTGCAAGTGCTGTTCTAAATCTCTGTCGGATATTTGCGGGTCTACAATCAGGGCTTGTTCAGCGACATAGCCTGTTATAGGTCGATAACGGGGGGCTTTGTTAGCGATAAAGTCATCGACACGTTGTTTCCCTGCAGCGATATTGCCTTCCAGTACGTCTAGCAAATACTCTTTAGTTCGCTCAAGGATTGCTTCACGAATTGTTTTAAAACTAATTTCCGTAGCTGCAAACAGACCATCAAAATTTTCGGCAATATCAAAACCGATACGTTCACTTCTCACATGCTCATCAAGGTACTTGGATGATACATAACAGGTATAGGTAAACTCACCAGAGGCATCGGCTATTTTTCCATAAAGACCAGGGAGCTTACCCTGAATGTTTTCTTCTTTCACCAATCTGCCGCCTGCACACAAGGCTAACTGGTGCTTTTTATTAACGGACGCACGAAATTTGATATGCGTTAACTCAAAGGGTTCATCCTTGATGTCAATCGTTTCGTGAAAAGCACTGGCGTGCATATGGTCATCATAGACCTTATCGAGGTTAAAACTTCCTTCATCGTCCTGAATAATGATTTTTGGCGCACCTTCTGTGCGAACGAAATACCATAGGCAATGCTCAAGTAATTGATTAGCTATGGACTCCGTTTTGGTCGGCACCGCCTTACGGTAAGAATCATCAAAACCGTTCAAGTTAATAGTTGTACATGTTTCACTATTTTGGGATACATCGACCTTGTCATTATGAACGCCGAGCTTGTCATCAAAGCTAAATAAGCGTTGCTGATGCTCACCAACTTTATTCAGGAAGGTACTGATGACATCAACCCGATCAAAAGCTTTTAGCCACAATAACCGACCAACACCTCGGCAGCCTTTATTAATTTTATGGTCCGAATCGAGTGTTTCGAACGAAATAAAATTGGCATCATCAAAGCCACAACCATTATCGCTAATGGTAAATCCGACAATTGGTGAAGTGACTTTAGCTCCTACATCGAGCGTTACCTGAGGGGAGCGCCATATACGTAAGATGATATTGCCATCTGTATTTAAATTTTGTTTTTCTTCAATGGAATGGATTGAGTTAACTACTGCCTCGAATACCGGCATTAGACCATTGCTTTTGGGCAATGAAGTATTACGTAACCGGCCTTTCAAGTTAGTTTGTAAGCTCATCGTATACTCCCTAGAAATTGCAACTGCCTTTTAAAAGCGGGGGCAGGGATATAGGACTTTAGACAACCTACACAGGTCAAGCAAAGCCACGCCCTAAATCACATCCCCAGGCACCCTTACCCAGCCCTCCATCAACACCCTGGCACTACGGCTCATACTCGCCTTATTGACTGCCCACTCACCATCAACCTGACTGGCTTGCGCACCCACTTTCAACGTGCCGGAAGGATGACCAAAGCGCACTGCATCGCGGGCTTCGCCACCAGCCGCGAGATTTACTAAGGTACCGGGGATAGCCGCCGCAGTACCGATGGCGACAGCAGCAGTGCCCATCATGGCGTGGTGGAGTTTACCCATGGACAAAGCGCGCACTTGCAGGTCGATATCGGCCACGGTAATTTCTTTACCGCTGGATGAAACATAGTCACAAGGCGGTGCAACAAAGGCAACCTTGGGGGTGTGCTGGCGGGCGACGGCTTCTTCGACGTCTTTAATTAGTCCCATACGGATCGCACCGTGGGCGCGGATGGCTTCAAAGCGTGTCAGTGCGGCGGGGTCGCCATTAATGGCTTCTTGCAGTTCGGCACCGGTGTAGCCGATTTCGTCGGCATTGAGAAAGATAGTGGGAATACCGGCGTTAATCATGGTGGCTTTAAAGCTGCCCACGCCGGGTACGTCTAACTGGTCAACCACATTACCGGTGGGGAACATCGCACCGTCGCCGTCGGCGGGGTCGATAAAGTCGACCTGTACTTCTGCGGCGGGAAAGGTCACGCCGTCGAGTTCGAAGTCGCCGGTTTCCTGTACTTCACCGGCTGTCATTGGCACGTGGGCAATAATGGTTTTTTTAATATTGGCCTGCCAGATGCGGATCACTGCGATACCGTCGGCGGGAATACGCTCGGCATCGACCAGGCCATTGCTGATAGCAAAAGCTCCCACGGCAGCAGTGAGGTTACCGCAGTTGCCGCTCCAGTCGACGAAGGCTTTGTCGATGGCGACCTGGCCAAATAAATAATCCACATCGTGATCGGCTTGTTCGCTTTTTGCCAGAATCACCGTTTTGCTGGTGCTGGATGTAGCACCACCCATGCCGTCAGTCTGCTTACCGTAGGGATCGGGGCTGCCGATAACACGCAGCAGCAGGGCATCGCGTGCCGCACCGGCAACCTGCGCCGCTTCCGGCAGGTCTAGCAGGCTAAAGAAAACACCTTTGCTGGTGCCGCCACGCATATAGGTGGCGGGGACTTTTATTTGCGGTGCATGAGCCATGAGTTTTTAATCCAGATCAGAAATTTTATGACTTAAAGAAACACTTTTAAATGTAATGTGACAACGCCGAATTATCCAGCGTTGCCACATCAAAAGATCTTCGTCTAACTAGCAACTGAAGGCTTTTAGTTACTCGCTGAAGACTCTAAAAAGTCCTGAGCAAAACGCTGCAACACACCGCCTGCTTCATAGACTAAGACTTCTTCCGCGGTATCGAGACGACAGGTTACCGGTACATCTACACTCTCGCCGCCTTTACGGTGAATGCGCAGAGTTAGGTCTGCACGGGGGCTAGCCTTACCGATAACATCGAAAGTCTCGGTGCCGTCGATGCCGTAGGTCTTGCGATTTTCACCGGCCTTAAATTCCAGTGGCATAACGCCCATGCCCACCAAGTTGGTGCGGTGAATACGCTCAAAGCCCTCGGCGACAATGGCTTCAACACCGGCCAGACGCACGCCTTTGGCGGCCCAGTCGCGGGATGAACCCTGACCGTAGTCGGCACCGGCGACAATAATCAGCGGCTGCTTGCGCTCCATATAGGTTTCAATAGCTTCCCACATGCGGCTGACTTTACCTTCCGGCTCGATACGCGCCAGCGAGCCCTGTTTGGTTTCACCGTTTTCCTGCACCATTTCATTGAACAGCTTGGGGTTGGCGAAGGTGGCGCGCTGGGCCGTTAGGTGGTCACCTCGGTGGGTTGCGTAGGAGTTAAAGTCTTCCTCAGGCAAGCCCATTTTATCGAGGTAGGCACCCGCAGCACTGTTGAGCTGAATGGCATTCGATGGCGAAAGATGGTCGGTAGTGATGTTGTCACCCAGCACGGCCAAGGGGCGCATGCCTTTCATGGTGCGCTCACCGGCCAATGCACCTTCCCAATAAGGGGGGCGACGAATGTAGGTGGTTTGCGGACGCCAGTCGTAGAGTGGGCTGATCTGCTCGCCCGCCTCTTCGGTGATATCGAACATGGGGATGTAAATATCACGGAACTGCTGGGGCTTAACGCTAGCGGCGACAATGGCGTCGATCTCTTCATCGCTGGGCCAGATGTCTTTTAAGGTGATGGCATTGCCGTCTTTATCGGTGCCGAGACTATCTTTCTCGATATCGAAGCGAATGGTACCGGCAATGGCGTAGGCCACTACCAGGGGTGGCGAAGCCAAAAACGCCTGCTTGGCATAGGGGTGAATACGGCCGTCGAAGTTACGATTGCCAGACAAGACGGCGGTGGAATACAGGTCGCGATCAATAATTTCCTGTTGGATAACAGGGTCAAGCGCGCCGCTCATACCGTTACAGGTGGTGCAGGCAAAGCCGACAATTCCGAAGCCGAGTTGCTCTAGTTCCGATAACAAGTCGGCTTCTTCCAGATAGAGCTGAGCGACCTTTGAACCAGGAGCGAAGGAGGTTTTCACCCAGGGCTTGCGGGTTAAACCCAGCTTATTGGCGTTGCGGGCAATCAGTGCCGCGGCAATCACATTGCGCGGGTTACTGGTATTGGTACAGCTGGTGATGGCGGCAATAATCACTGCGCCATCGGGCATCAGGCCCTCTTCATTTTCGACTACGCCAGAGATACCGAGAGCGGCTAATTCTGATGTAGGTACCCTGGCGTGAGGATTGGATGGGCCAGCGATGGTACGCACTACAGAGGATAGGTCGAAACTCAGTACCCGCTCGTATTCGGCGGTTTTCAGGCTATCAGCCCACAGGCCTGTTTGTTTGGCATAAGTTTCAACTAGTGTCACCTGTTCGGCATCTCGGCCGGTAAGTTTGAGATAGTCGATAGTTTGCTGGTCGATGTAGAACATCGCCGCTGTGGCACCAAACTCAGGAGTCATATTGGAGATAGTTGCGCGATCACCCAAGGTTAGTTTAGCCGCACCTTCGCCGTTGAACTCAAGATAGGAAGACACGACTTTTTCGTTACGCAGGAATTCAGTTAGCGCCAGGACGATGTCGGTGGCGGTAATACCGGCCTGGGGCTTGCCGGTGAGTTCGACACCAATGATGTCTGGCAGACGCATGTAAGAGGGCCGACCGAGCATCACGGTCTCGGCTTCCAGACCACCGACACCAATGGCAATCACACCGAGGGCATCGACATGAGGGGTGTGGCTATCGGTACCGACCAGGGTGTCAGGGAAGGCCACACCGTCGCGGGACTGAATCACCGGCGACATTTTCTCAAGATTGATTTGATGCATGATGCCGTTGCCAGGCTGAATCACGTCAACGTTTTTAAAGGCTTTTTTGGTCCAGTTAATAAAGTGGAAGCGGTCATCGTTACGACGATCTTCAATAGCGCGATTCAGTTCAAAGGCGTCTTTTTCAAAACCCGCATGTTCAACCGCCAGGGAGTGGTCGACAATCAACTGGGTCGGTACCACTGGGTTCACTTGTGCCGGATCACCGCCCTTCTCGGCTATTGCGTCGCGTAAACCTGCGAGGTCAACCAAAGCTGTTTGACCAAGAATATCGTGACAAACCACGCGCGCGGGATACCAGGGAAAATCGAGATCTTGCTTACGCTCGATGATCTGCTTCAGCGAGTCGGTCAACGCGGCTGGATCACAGCGACGTACCAGGTTTTCGGCATAGACCCGCGAGGTGTAGGGTAGCCTGGCGTAGGCCCCGGGCTCAATGGCGTCGACTGCAGCCTGGGTATCGAAAAAATCCAGCTGGGTGCCGGGCAGGGATTTGCGGTATTCAGTATTCATAATGCAGCCTTCACAATCTAGTATTTATCAACAAATATAACCAATAAACTACTTTAATAAAATATTATAACTTATTGATATTAAAAAAGGAGTACCGAAAAACGATGCTCCTTTTTTGCTTAGCCATCTGCCAACAGCATAAGCTGCCAGCATCAGCTATCCGCAGACAACAGAGACCGAAATTAACGCTCGGCAATAGCAGGTACGGCGCGCATATCTGGCCCGGTGTACTCAGCACTGGGGCGGATAATACGGTTATCGGCACGCTGCTCAAAGACGTGAGCAGCCCAGCCGGTCAAGCGCGACATAACAAAAATCGGCGTGAACAACTTAGTGGGAATACCCATAAAGTGGTAGGCCGAGGCGTGGAAGAAATCGGCGTTACAGAACAGCTTCTTCTCGCGCCACATGACTTCTTCACAGCGCACAGAGGCCGGGTAAAGCACGGTATCGCCGACGTCCTG
>JAHRWI010000170.1 GCA_019090225.1 Porticoccaceae bacterium | reverse complement strand
TTGGCAACCTCTCGCGGATAAACACTGGCCCCGTCAATAGTGCCCCGAAATAATTCTTCGACGGCGATTAATCGGTGCCGGGTATCCAGAAATAAGACCATAAACACCTCATGCTGATAATCCTGTAGGTGCGCTCTAACGAAACCAGTCACGGCCTCAGGATCACTGAATACCGTATCCCGGGCCAACTGCTCTCGCATATGCCGTCGAGATAATTCCAGCGCCGATTGCAGTTGGGTAAACTTCGCCTCACCCAGACCTTTAACCGCACAAAACGTCTCGCAATCGGCACGCAATAAAGCTGAAATACTGCCGAATTCAACGAGCAGATCCCGAGCCAAATCCACCGCTGAACGCCCAGCAATACCGGTACGCAAAAATATGGCTAATAATTCAGCATCCGACAACGCTTTTGCACCCAGCAATAACAATTTTTCCCTGGGCCGCTCTCCTTCCGGCCAATCCTTGATGGTCATAGCAAATCCCTCTATTAATGCCCAGTTTCCTGATGATTCTGGCCTTCGTAATTGCCTTTACAAATGTTATCTTAGCGCCTGCCACCCATTTTTACAGGCTTCCTATGAGCTCCTTGGTCAACAAGCATATTCTGCTTGGCGTTACCGGCGGTATCGCCGCCTATAAAAGCGCCGAACTGATCCGCCTTCTACAAAAATCGGGGGCTGAGGTTCGAGTCATAATGACACCGGCTGCACAGGAATTCATTACTCCTTTAACCCTCCAGGCTCTATCTGGGCATCCCGTTCATACCAACTTGCTCGACCCCGAAGCCGAGGCCGCAATGGGGCACATTGAACTCGCCCGCTGGGCTGACTTAATTCTGATCGCACCTGCCAGTGCAAATTTTCTTGCCCGCCTCTGTCATGGCGAGGGCAGCGACCTGCTCAGCACCGTGTGTCTCGCGAGCCACTGCCAGATTGCCCTGGCACCGGCCATGAATCAGGCCATGTGGGCGCAGGCAAGCACTCAGGAAAATATCGACAAATTGAAAAGTCGTGGCAACAAAATATTTGGCCCTGGCCAGGGCTACCAGGCATGCGGCGATACAGGCGCTGGACGTATGGAAGAAGTCGACGCGCTGGTCGAACAAGTCGCTGGTCTGTTTAGCTCTAACTTGCTCAGTGGCAAAAAGGTGGTTATCACCGCTGGACCGACCCGCGAAGCCCTTGATCCGGTTCGTTATATATCCAATCACAGCTCCGGGAAAATGGGTTATGCCCTGGCCATCGCAGCCATGGAAGCCGGTGCAGAAACTGTCTTAATCAGCGGGCCCGTGAATCTAGCGCCGCCAGAAAAAATAAGCGTCGTCCCCACCGTCTCGGCACTAGACATGCTGGCCGCCTCACTCGAAGCAGTTAAAGGTGCCGATATTTTTATCGCCGCTGCTGCAGTTGCTGATTACCGACCAGAACATAGCGCCGGTCAAAAAATAAAGAAAACCGACGATGACATCAGCATCGCGCTGACCAAAAACCCCGACATTGTCGCCAGCATAGCGGCCCTTGAAAACCGACCTTTTACGGTCGGCTTTGCCGCTGAAACAAATAACCTGGAAAGCTATGCCCGCAAAAAATTAGTCGGCAAAAACCTCGATCTAGTGATCGCTAACGATGTGTCCAATCAGGCCATCGGCTTTAATAGCGACGACAATCAGGTCACACTCATATCTTCGGAGCAAGCCGAAACCTTGCCAATAATGAACAAAGCCTCGCTGGCAACACATTTGATTAGCTATATAGCAGCCCGGGTAACAGGAGTGTAATTTTTGGCTAGCAAGGAAAAACCTGGAACGTTTTTAGTCCATCTGCGGAATTTAACCAAAGCACCCATCATCCTTATAGGGCTGGTGGTGCTGGTTTGTAGCGCCATATTCATCGGCTACAAACTGTATCAAGTGCAAGTACTAAAGCCATGGAATAAAAAAATACTCAAGCAGGTTGATGTCAGCGCTCATACCTTAGCCACCGAAGTCGCAAATTACATGGCCGGGCTTGAAACCAGGCTGAAACAGGAAGCCCAGCAAAAGACTCTCGTTCAAGCCCTGCTAACAAGTGACAAAAACAGCGTAATAGAAGCCCAAAACCATCTCTTAGGATCGTGGCCGTTGCTGAAGAATGTGTCCCTGGTTAAAAACCTGGAAGATTACCCTTCATACTCAGAAAATTTTGTTGCTGCCGACCTCTTACACCGGGCAGGCCTCGGCAAAACACCGGCTCCAGTGGCTATCAAGCTCGACGGAGAATGGGCTATCTATATCGCCACGCCGGTTCGGGGCAGTGACGACTCAAACGTAGTAGGAAGCTTGCTCGCGACCTTTTCAAGAGACGTATTAAAAACACCCCTTGAGTATAACCCTGAACACCTCGGGCTCACCAAAATTCTCCAAAATGCATCCGGTTTTAGCCCACAAACTATAATTTCGTTGGGCAGCAGCTCGATGGATCTAAACCAAGTGGTACCTGTTAAAACAGTTCAAGGATGGCAACTATCCTATACCGCAACGACTGCGCTGATACAGAATACCGCCCAACCTAGAGCCCTTTTTCTATCGAGCCTATCAGGCGTCGCCTTATTAACAATAGCGTTTATAGTACTTTTAGTACGGCTTAACGCCCTTTTCCCGGGGAATATCGGCGCCATCGTTACGGCAAAACAGAAAACATCTCCTGACGATCTCTCTTCGGAGGAACTCAATGAACTTGTAAGAGAAAAGCTTCTGTTAACAAAGAGCCGCGTAACAACTAAAGCAACGAAGCCTGATGGCCCAGACGATACGGAAAAATACCCAATAGAAGTATTCCGAGACTACGATATTCGGGGGCAGGCTCGCAATCAAATCACGGTACAGTTTGCCGAAGCCCTGGGCAAAACTCTGGGTAGCAACGCTATTACTACCCAGCAGTCGGCCCTGGCCGTAGCGGCAGATGGACGGACGACAAGCCCCAAACTACATGAAGCATTAATCGAGGGAATTCTATCTACGGGGTGCGATGTTATCGATCTCGGCTGCATACCCACCCCCGTATTCAATTATGGTCTTCACACTTTGCCTGAGGTGACATCCGGGGTTATTGTTACCGCCAGCCATAATCCGCCTGAGGATAATGGCTTCAAAATAATTATTGATCAGAATGTTATGAAACCTGATGGCATCGCGCAGCTCGCACATGCAATGTCTGCGGAACAATGGCACAAAGGAAATGGCTACTCCCACATGCAACACGTAGAGGGCGCCTACTGCCAGGCTATCCATGATGATGTGCAAACAACTCAGCCATTACACGTCGTTGTTGACTGTGCAAACGGCGTCATGGGACCTCTAGCACCCCAGGTTCTGGAAGCCCTCGGATGTCAGGTGACACCGATGTATTGCGATGTCGATGGCAAATTCCCTAACCACGCCCCCGACCCTTCCGACCCCAACAACCTCCAAGACCTGATTTCGGTAGTGGCCCATGAAAATGCCGATCTAGGCCTGGCTTTTGATGGCGATGGCGACCGGCTTGTTGCCGTCTCGGCCACAGGCCGTATTGTCTGGCCGGACGAGCTATTGATGATTTATGCCCGCGACGTGCTCAACCGACAACCTGGTGCCCATATTGTCTTCGATGTAAAATCGACCCGTCGTCTAGCGAGACTGATCAGTAACTATGGCGGTCGGCCAGTCATGTGTAAAACCGGCCATTCAAATATCCGTCGCAAGATACAGGACACTGATGCCCCCCTCGGCGGAGAATACAGCGGCCATATTTTTTTCAACGATCGCTGGTTCGGCTTCGATGACGGCCTGTACGCAGCAGCTCGCCTGATAGAAATTATGGATGTTCGCGAACAAAGCCTGGAAGAAATAATCGAGAGTTTTGAACACACCGTAGCGACCCCTGAGATAAAAATCCCGGTTCCAGAAAATCGAAAGTTTTCAATTTTCGAGACCATAGCAACAACCGCAGAATTTAAAGACGGCACACTAAATGATCTGGACGGTCTGCGGCTTGAATTCTCCAACGGCTGGGGGCTGATTCGAGTATCCAACACCTCACCCTCGCTCACCCTCCGCTTTGAAGCGGACGATAACGAGGCGTTAAAAGCCATACAAACTTGTTTTAGAGAACAAATTACCCCTATCATCCCTGATATCAAGCTGCCTTTTTAGCCAACTTTATTTTACGCCTATTTACCAGGAGCACATCGCGCTTATGTCACTGACCCGTGAAGAAGCCATTCATACCTCAACTATTCTTTCCGAAGCCCTGCCTTACATACAAAAATTTACCGGTAGTACGCTGATAGTTAAATTTGGCGGCAACGCCATGACCGATGAAAAACTTAAACGCAGTTTTGCCAGGGATATTGTGTTGATGAAATTAGTGGGTATAAACCCCGTGGTCGTCCACGGGGGCGGCCCGCAAATAGGCGCGCTGCTGGAAAAGCTCGGCATCGTCTCCGAATTCGTCGATGGAATGCGCGTCACCGATAGCAAAACCATGGACGTAGTGGAAATGGTTCTCGGAGCCACCGTTAATAAAGAAATTGTCACATTGATCAACAACGCTGGCGGCAAGGCCGTCGGCTTAACCGGCAAAGACGGTCAATTAATCATGGCAAAAAAAATGCTCGTCTCAAAAAAAACGCCTGGGCTGGAAGAGCCAGAAATCATTGATATCGGCCACGTTGGCGAAGTCGATAAGATCAACACTCAGGTAATAGAGATGCTAACAGACAGCCATTTTATTCCGGTAATTGCGCCCATAGGCGTGGACGAACAGGGAGCGTCGTATAACATTAACGCCGATCTCGTCGCAGGTAAGCTCGCCGAGGTGCTAAAAGCGCAAAAGCTGATACTGCTGACCAACGTCGCCGGCCTTCAGGATGCCGCTGGACATATATTAACTGGGCTTGGCACTGCCGAGGTAGATGCCCTCATCGCTGATGGCACTATTTCTGGTGGCATGCTGCCAAAAATTCGCTGCGCCCTTGAAGCGGTACAAAATGGTGTCACCTCAGCCCACATTATTGATGGCCGAGTCGATCACGCCATGTTACTGGAAATTTTTACCGACCAGGGCGTCGGCACCCTGATTACCAACGAAGCGTAAATACTAAAACTCGATTACAACAAACCCGAATAACGACAGGATTACACTTGGCAACTAAGACCCCATCCCGCCATGACCAGATATTAACTGCTCTCGCAGAAATGCTGGAGTCTTCACCACACAGCAGAATCACTACTGCCCTCCTGGCGCAGCATCTGAGGGTTTCTGTAGCTGCTTTATACCGGCATTTCCCCAGTAAGGCGAAGATGTACGATGGCCTGCTTGAATTTGTCGAAGATACGATATTTTCTCGGGTGCGCGTGGTGCTGGATAAAGAAACTACCGCAGAAGCTCAGTGTGGAGCGACGCTCTCCTTACTGTTAAGTTTCTGTGAACGTAACCCTGGCATCAGCCGCATACTGGCAGGAGACGCCTTGAGTGGCGAAACTCTGCGACTGCATAAACGAGCGGCGCAGGTTCTGAATCGTCTTGAAACCCAGATCAAACAAATTTTTCGAGAGGCGGAGGTTCGAGAAAACAAACGCACCGTGTTATCTGCCAGCGATACCGCTGAGTTGGTCATGGCCCTGGCCGAAGGCAAAATTCGTCAGTTTGTACGCAGTGACTTTAAGCGCTTACCAACCAGTCAGTGGCCTCAGCAGTGGCGACAAATCAACGAAAACTTGTTTCGTTAATCCCGGCTTTCGTTAACCTTAACCTTCTGGCTCACTTGCAGTTTCTGGTGACGTCGAGCTAGCCTCTGCGTCATCCCCAGTCAGCTCAACAAACCGCGCCTCATACCGTTCATACTGAGCTTTCATGTCAGCCTGCTCCTGGCGGCGACTTTCCAGTAATGGTATAGCTTTATTTTCTTCCTCTTCGAGCTGAGCAAGCACATCCTTAACCAGATCAGGGACGGGTCTACCACTACGCTGGTAATTCGCGGCCCTGGCCCGCTCCTCTACCCTTTGCGCACGTGTATCGGCAAGGTTTCGTTCAACAATTTGAATCTCGCGCTCTAGTGACTTTTTCTTACGTGCTCCGGTCTGCTGGATATCCTCCAGAGAACCATAGCTAGCTAGGATATATTTATCTTCTCGTTGACGTTCACCATCGACCTTTTCCTGTGTTTCAGCGTCAACCTCGGGCTTATCGACATGTGCGGGAACAACCTTAATCAAGCGCCCACTCTTGCTTAACACTTCATAGCCATTTGAGACATATTCCGGGGGCAAACGGTCATCGAGAACCACAAACCCTCGACTGTTTGTATAACGATAGAGGTTACCGGCATAGGCTTCTCCAGCAATCACACAAGCAAATAAAGCCATTAGTAAGATACCTTGGTAGCGTTTCACCTTAACTATTCCCGTCATATTAAAATTACCCTCGCCATTTATGTTATATCCCATATTCGTTCTGATACGTTTCTATTCTGCCCACAATACTATCACCCAGCTGGCTATGGCGAATATAAGCCAATATGTCATCAATATCGATAATGCTCGTCACATTTATGCCATGTTCCGTTTCGATCTCCTGAATCGCCGATAGCCTCCCCTGACCGCGTTCTTTTCGATCCAGCCCAACGATAACCCCACTGACCTGAGCACCTTCAGCGCAGACAATATCCAGGACTTCTCTAATCGCAGTGCCAGCTGTGATCACGTCATCAATTATCAACACCCGGCCCTCCAGTGGGCTGCCGACCAGGCTCCCCCCCTCGCCATGAGCTTTGATTTCCTTGCGATTAAAGGAATAGGGAACATCGCGATCAAAATCCTGAGCCAGCGCTATAGCCGCTGCACTCGCCAGGGGAATACCTTTGTAAGCGGGGCCAAAAATAATGTCGAATTCGGAACATTTATCGATAATCGCCTGAGCATAATAACTACCCAATGCCGCCAGGGCCTTCCCGGTGTTAAAAAGCCCCGCGTTAAAAAAGTACGGACTCACTCTCCCGGACTTCAGGGTGTACTCACCGAACTGCAACACCTGCTCAGCAATCGCCAATTCTATAAATTTGTACTGATAATCTTGCAACATAATGATTTCTTCAAGCCTCCCATTTCATTGGTCTCAAAACGCTAATTAAGCTCAGTCAAATTTTCCGCTATCAAGCCGCCTGGGGTATTATACGAGGTACGATACAAAAGGTTGCATCATGCGCGTAATCAGCATTTCGGTAGATGGTATATATCGGGCCGCCCAGCGGGGTTTATTTGACTGGCTGGCCAGTCAGGACGCGGAAGTAATTTGCCTGCAAGATCTGCGCGCCCGCGCATATGAAGTAGAGGACGCACCGGAATTCCAGCTCGACGGCTATTTCGGCTATTTTTTTGACGCCGCCGAAGAACACTATAATGGCGTGGCCATTTACACCCGCCATGCACCTAAAGCGGTTATGTTTGGCTTCGGCCTCCCCAATGGCGAGGATATGAACGGTCGCTACTTACAAGCTGATTTTGAGCGGGTCAGTGTTATTTCCCTCCTCTCGCCCAACGGCACCGTGGGCGAGACCACACAAGATGC
Organism: Porticoccaceae bacterium; assembly: GCA_019090225.1. Classification (GTDB taxonomy): domain Bacteria; phylum Pseudomonadota; class Gammaproteobacteria; order Pseudomonadales; family Porticoccaceae; genus HB2-32-21. The sequence goes on along the minus strand of JAHRWI010000170.1, from coordinate 11,408 downwards.
CAAAATGGAGTTCCTCAAGGGCCTGCAAAACCATTTACTGAAAATCTCCCACAAGCGCCGAGATTATATAATTTGCGCCAACCTGAGCATTGCCCACAAAAATGCTGACGTCCAAAACTTTCCGGCCCAGGGCGACAAATCGGGGTTTTTAGCAGAAGAGCGCCAATGGCTAGACCAGCTATATGGCGAGATAAACTACGCCGATGCCTTTCGTAAGGGCAACGAGGATAGCGATGAATTCAGCTGGTGGCCGTCTGGCGACATTGGCAACGGCGATGGCTGGCGCACAGACACCCAAATAATCTCCCGTAATCTGTCGCCCCTGGTCGAGTATGCCGTTTTATACACTGCTAAAACGTTTTCGAGCCATACACCCGTTATCGTCGACTACGATCTCCACGACCTGTAGACCAGGGTTCAGTACGAACCTGGACTAGGCATCCGCTTTAGTCGCTAAAGCCATCTGCTGAATCTTAAACAAATCATTAATACCCTGTTTAGCCAGACCCATCATGGCTAAAAACTCGCTTTCCGAAAATGGCGCGCCCTCTGCGGTACCTTGCACCTCAATAAAACCACCGGCACTGTTCATTACCACATTCATATCGGTGTCGGCCTGGGAGTCTTCCGCATAATCAAGATCCAGAACCGGCTCCCCCTTGTAGATGCCCACTGAAATTGAGGCCACCATGTTCAATAAGGGGTTTTCAGTGATACGTTTTTTTGCCGGTAATTTTTGACCCAATGGCGTTTCACCCTGCAAATAAGCCATAGCATCAACCACCGCAACGCAGGCGCCGGTGATGGCTGCAGTACGTGTGCCACCATCGGCCTGAATAACATCGCAATCGATGTTAATAGTGTTCTCTCCCAACTTGCTCAGATCTACAGCCGCTCGTAATGAGCGTCCAATCAAGCGCTGGATTTCCTGAGTCCGACCACTTTGCTTGCCCCGAGCGGCTTCTCTATCCATGCGAGAATCCGTAGACCGAGGCAACATACCGTATTCAGCCGTCACCCAACCCTGCCCCTTGCCCCGTAAAAACCGCGGCACGCCAGACTCGACACTGGCGGTGCAGATAACTTTGGTATCACCGAAAGCGACCAACACCGAACCTTCCGCATGCTTGGTAAAACCTCGGGTGATTTTGACCGGACGAAGTTGTTCAACCCTGCGACCACTGGGGCGAGTTATCATAGCTACCTCTAATAAGGACGATTGCGAAAAATCTTCCAGGAAATTTAAGTACTGTGCCTTACGGCGCGCATTGTACCCAAATTGGTCGGTGATGGTGGGGCCATGCTTTGATAAGATGAGTGCTCTCTGAATATTGTGGATTGATCAATGCCGCTCAGCATGACCGCTTACGCAAACGCGCAAGCCAGCCACAACTGGGGCACCTTGAGCTGGGAAATACGCTCCGTCAATCACCGTTATCTTGAACCAAGCTTTCACCTGCCTGACACCCTTCGTCAGCTCGAAATGGCTTTGCTAGAACAAATGACCCGGTTCGTGCAGCGCGGCAAAATCGATTGCACCCTACTGATAAAACCCGCCGGGACTACCGATCAAATTAATATTAATATTGATGCTGCCCAGGAGTACATTCGTGCCGGGGAAACTATCGCCCAGTTAATCACCTCACCGGCGCTGATTTGCCCCATGGATATTCTGGAAAAACCCGGGGTGTTAAACAATCAAGCGATAAACCCTGAGTTATTGAACAGCGCTGTCATGGAACTTTATCAGCAGGCCATGGGCCAAGTGGTCGAAGCCCGTGAGCGAGAAGGCAGCAAGCTGGCTGAGCTGGTTCGCCGGCGACTTAGCGATATTACTCGCCACACCGACACGGTTCGTAGCGCTATGCCCGAGTTAATAGCAGCTCAGCGGCAAAAACTAATCAACAAACTCCGCGAATTTGGCGAGCAACTCGATACCGAGCGCCTGGAGCAGGAGCTTGTCTTTCTGGCACAGAAAGCCGACGTCGATGAAGAACTTGACCGATTGGGCGTCCATGTCGCCGAAATCTATCACATCCTCGACAGCGATAAAGCCATGGGCCGACGCCTTGATTTTTTGGTCCAGGAACTCAACCGGGAAGCAAACACCCTGTCTGCCAAATCCAGTTCCAGCTCCGTCAGCCTTTCTGCTGTCGAACTCAAAGTGCTTATCGAACAAATCCGAGAACAAATTCAAAACCTGGAATAAATGGATATTAACTGCATGACAAGTTTTCAAGGCACGCTCTACACGATTTCCGCCCCCTCTGGCGCGGGTAAAACTAGCCTGGTCAGCGCACTGATTGCGCGTAACCCAGACATTAAAGTCTCCATCTCCCACACCACCCGGACAATGCGCGATGGGGAGGTGGAGGGCATCGACTATCATTTTGTCGACAACGCGCAATTTATCGCCATGCTCAATGAAAATGCTTTTTTAGAACATGCTGAGGTCTACGGTAATTATTACGGCACCAGTCAGGCCTGGGTTCTCGAAACCTTGAACGCAGGTAACGATGTCATTCTGGAAATCGACTGGCAGGGTGCTGCGCAAATTCATAAACAAATGGGCGGCGGTATGGCTATTTTCATCTTGCCACCGTCTCAACAGGCTTTACTCGAACGACTCACCTACCGTGGGCAGGACGATAAAGACGTTATTGCCCACCGGCTGGCCCAGGCAAAAGAGGATATGTCGCACTATGTTGAAGCTGACTACCTGGTAATTAACGAGGTATTTGATACCGCGCTGGACGATCTCGAAACCATTATCCACAGCCGAAGGCTGGGTATTGCCAGCCAACAACAACGGCATAGCGACTTACTAAGTGAGTTGTTAGCCTAAGGGCAGTTGCGGTAGAATGCGCGGTTCCCGCTGATTAAGGTCGGGCGTTCGCACAAGCCCTCAAACTATCTATATTCGGGTAGAACAAAGGAACGGATACCTGCACAGACAGACCTGTAGGGATGAGCGGCATAGCTAGATCCGTAATAGCAGGTACTGCAAAAGCAAGCACCGTTAAACCACATTACACAGGCTACAAAATATGGCACGAATTACCGTAGAAGATTGCTTAGATCATGTTGCTAACCGCTTTGAACTGGTTCTTGTGGGCTCAAAGCGCGCCCGTCAAATCTCTATCGGTGGCAAGGAACCCCATGTGCCATGGGAAAGCGATAAGCCGACTGTAGTCGCGCTGCGAGAAATTGAGGAAGGCCTGGTTGATGCCAGCATCCTCGAAGAAAAGGACGAGCCAGTAGAGATGCTGTCTTTCGACATGTTTGATCTCGATGCCCCCGAAGCAGGCGATGCAGAAACTCCCGCTGCGCCCAGTGCTCCCGCAGGTACATCAGCCGCGCCTCAAGACGAGTAACGCGATCCCGGAGGAAAGAATTGCACGCCGTTGACTCCCTAAGCGACAAGCTTTCCTCCTACCTCGAGCCGGCACAAGTCAAGAAAGTAGTACGCGCTTATAATTTTGCTAAAAAGGGTCATCAGGGCCAATACCGCCAAAGCGGTGAAGAATATATTACCCACCCCCTCGCAGTGGCCCATATTTTGGCCGACATGCACATGGATCATGAAAGCCTTCTGGCTGCACTACTCCATGACGTCATTGAAGATACCGATTTCACCAAAAATCAGCTGACCTGGCGCTTTGGTCGCACCGTGGCCATGCTCGTCGATGGCGTCAGCAAACTCAGTGAAATTGAATTCTCATCCCGCGCCGAACAGCAGGCTGAAAACTTCCAGAAAATGACCCTGGCCATGGCTCGGGACATCCGGGTGGTATTGGTTAAACTGGCTGACCGTCTGCATAACATGCGCACCCTGGGCGTGCTAAACCCCGAAAAACGCCGACGTATCGCTCGGGAAACCCTCGAAATTTACGCCCCCATCGCCCAACGACTCGGTATGAACGATATCCGTATCGAATTTGAAGACCTCGGCTTTGCTGCGCTTTATCCTTTGCGCCATCGACGCATTACCGAAGCACTGAAAGCCACTCGGGGAAACCGTACTGAACTGGTGGCCGAAATTAAGGGCATGCTGGAAGAGAGGCTGTACCAACATCATATTGCCACCACGGTCACCGGCCGAGAAAAGCATCTCTGGAGCATCTACCAGAAGATGAAAATCAAAAAGCGCTCCTTCAAAGACATCACCGATGTCTTTGCTTTCCGAATCGTAGTCAACAGTGTCGATGAGTGTTATCGCGTCCTGGGCACTATCCACAACCTATACAAACCCATTTCCGGAGAGTTTAAAGACTACATCGCGATTCCTAAATCAAACGGTTATCAATCGCTACATACTGTGCTCGTGGGCATGCACGGCGTGCCCATCGAAGTCCAGATTCGAACCCGAGAAATGGATGATCTCGCCAACTATGGCATCGCCTCCCACTGGCTGTATAAATCTGGTCTGGAAAATGCCGAGGGCAATCAGACCCGCGCCAACCGCTGGGTCAAAGGCCTGCTTGAAATGCAGGAGCAGGCTGGTGACTCCCTGGAATTTATCGAACACGTAAAAACTGATTTATTCCCTGACGAAGTCTATGTCTTTACACCCAAGGGCGTCATTGTCGAATTGCCCGCCGGGGCGACACCGGTAGACTTCGCCTATGCAGTACACACCCAGGTTGGCGATACCTGTGTCGCCTGCGAAATTAACGGCCAGCTAAGCCCGCTCTCCCAGACGCTTGAAAGCGGCCAGAGAGTGCGCATCATTACCGCACCTGGCGCGCAACCCAACCCGTCTTGGTTAAACTTTGTACGCTCGGCAAAAGCCCGCAGCGCCATTCGCCACTTCCTGAAAAACCAGCAGCATGACGAATCAGTTGAGCTTGGCAAACGGCTTCTTGATCGAGCCCTGATTAGTTTTGGCTCTAGTTACAAAAAAATCCGGAAATCGCAAATCAAACACTTGCTCAAAGAAACCCGCGCAGGCACCTTTGAATCAATACTCGAACAAATCGGCCTCGGTAATCGAATCGCCTATGCGGTCGCCAACGTCTTGATCCCTGAAGCAAAGCGCAAAACCGCTTCACCCTCTAATCTTGATTCACCCATTCTTGTTGACAACGCCGATGGCCTGATCACCAGCTATGCGCGCTGCTGCCACCCAATCCCCGGCGATCCCATACTTGGTCACCTAAGCCCCGGCCGCGGCCTGGTGGTGCACCGGGACTCCTGTAAAAACATGTCTGACATTCGCGGCAATGCTGAAAAATGTATGCCGCTCAACTGGTCACCCTCAGTACGCGGAGAATTCCCCGTGGAATTAAAGCTCGAAATCATTTCCGACCGAGGCATCATCGCAACGCTGGCGGCACGGATCACCGACCAGGACGCCAGTATCGATCAAATTAGTGTCAATGAGCGAGATACTCACACCAGTGTGGTCGACCTGGTCATCAGCGCCCGTGACCGCATCCATCTGGCTAATATCATGCGACGTATTCGCGGCCTCAAGGCCGTGCAAACCATTCAGCGCGTTAAAAACTAGAGACTCATCATGCCCAATAGAGCTGTCATCCAAACTGAACAAGCCCCCCGCGCGATCGGGACCTATTCCCAGGCCATCAAGGTTCACAATACCGTTTACCTGTCCGGACAAATAGCGCTGCTGCCAGACACCATGGAGCTGATCAGTAACAATATCGACGATCAAATCCGCCAGGTATTTACCAACCTGGCAGCGGTTTGCGAAGCGGGTGGAGGAGGTCTAAATAATTTGGTAAAACTGAATATTTTCCTGACCGATCTCGGACACTTTGCGACCGTCAACGAAATTATGGCCAGCTTTTTTGAGCAACCCTATCCCGCCCGAGCCGCCATCGGCGTTAAGTCTCTACCCAAAGACGCCATGGTCGAGATGGATGGCATTATAGTGGTTTAAGCCCCTCAAACGACCCGAAACTAATCACCGCCCAGCTGTGCAAGATAAGCCTGCATATCAAAACTTTGCAAAGCCCAGGCATAACTTAAACGGGAGGGATGCCGGGGATGTCCGGCCTTAGTTAACAGGGCTTTTGGGGAAGGTTCCGTTAATCCAACAGACTTTGTCAGCAATGAAGGTGAGGTGGTGGTAGACGAAGGCCCAAACGCCCGCCAGGTTCCACCCAACTTTTCCACTTCCTCCACAAGCTGCAGGCAAGCTTTCGTCAGGTAGGGACGCTTATTAATATCCGCTCCCCAGGCTGCCCAAAAATGGGGTTCGGACTGCTGTCCAGCCAACTCCATAATCTCAGCCAGATTACGACGGATCAAGCGCCCATCACCACGCTCGGGGAGATTATCCGGATTGGTACTGCGCAAAGGATAAAGGTTCGTCATAACAAAACCATCGTAACCTTCTGCCTCCGCTACGCGGGCAACCTTGGTTGCAGTGACATCGGATTTATCTCGGTTCGCAGTACTCGGATTGAGGCCCACTATAAACAGTGGCCTAGTGCCTTCCTTGCCTAAGATAAACCGGCAGGTATCACGCTGATTCGCGCAGTAAAGATCAAACATAGGGCCCTTTCCGTGGAAGCTGCCAGAGACGCAAATAGCGCTGCTGCCAGGATTTTCAATGACCGGATCAATGACGCAGGCTGCGGCAAATAAACTTAGTCAGGATAAATAATAAATTCGAGTAAATTATCATCGGGGTCCCGCGTATAAACACTGATACCCGTATCCTGGCCGCCGTTTCTTCCGCCCAAACGCTCCACTGGACCTTCTTCGATGACCGCATCGAGTTTCGCCAGAGTATTGTGCAATAAATCCTCGGAACCAGCCCAAACGAAACAAAAGTCGCCACAACCCGGCTGAGCGCTGTGGCCCCGTAGCGTGAACTTGTCTGACTGCCAAATCTGGGGGGTATGCAAGTTTATTTTATTGTTCCCACAATGAACCGAATAAACCCGGCCACCATAATCATCACTGATCTTAAAGCCCATGGCCTTATAGAAGGCAAGCATGTCATCCACCGCCGCCATGGGAATAGCCACATGATCGAAGCCAGTTATCATTTTTAGTGCTCCTCTTCTACAAGCTACTACAAGCTGCGCGTCTCTAGACCGGTACGCCTTCGACACCTTCCACAACATACATGGTCGAGACGGTTGATTTATGGCGTAACTTTCGGGCCTCTCGATACTCAGGAGAATCAATCCACTTTCGAGCCTGGTCGATACTTTCAAAGCTCAAAATAACCGTTCTATTAGGCGAATAACTACCCTCAAAGACCTGGGTCTTACCGCCGCGGGCAATATATTCACCACCGAAAGCTTTGACAATGGCAGGTGCCAGTTCGCGGTATTGCGCATAGATATCTGGATCGGTAACTTTTATATCAACAACGACGTAAGCAGTCATGCTGTCTCCTTTAGGCAATTATTATGGAAAAATATACGCAGAAACAATTCTGCCCCACTAAATTTCTGCGCCGGGGATCACCACGCTATCGGCATAGGCGTCCAATAATCGAAGCATGTCATCCTGGCTATCAGCGAAACCAACCAGGATAATTTGAGCGACCCCCAGATCGGCAAAACGTTTGACCGTATCCAGGTCGAGCACGCCGTCATAGGGCGAGATAGCGATTTCAATATCATCAAGGCTACGACCATATTCGCTCAACATGGCTTCAAGCTTTTGCAAGCGTTCAGATAAATTGTCCGGTGTTAGTCGATAACCCATCCAGCCTTGACCAAACTCCGCGACTCGTCGCAAAGCCGGGTTACTCTCGCCACCAAAAAACAGCGGTGGATGCGGCCGTTGTACCGGCTTGGGCGACTGCACACACTCCGGGAGCTGGTAAAAATCACCACTAAAACTAGACACCTCATCGCACCACAGGCTACGTACCACTTGCAGGTAGTCCCGCGTCCGGCTACCACGGCGCTCAAAGGGCACATTCAATGCACCAAACTCTTCCGCCGACCAGCCCGTACCGACACCGACTACCAGACGCCCATTTGACAAGACATCGACATCCGCAGCCTGCTTGGCAAAATAAACCGGATTGCGTTGGGGTAAGATCGAAATACCGGTGCCGAGTTTTAATGTGGTGGTGTGGGCCGCAAGAAAAGTCAACGCGGTAAAGGGTTCGATAATGCCCGTATCTGCGCCAAACGGCGGTACGCCGTCGTCGCTGTAGGGGTAGGAGGAGGTGTAGTTTTGAAAATTTACCACATGCTCGGCAGCCCAAAGATGGCTAAAGCCCCGCTCTTCTATGGCTTTACCGGTTGTAACAACAAATTCCGGCCGTGAGGCCACTGGCCCGCCAAATAATGTCTGTACACCGAATTTCATAAACCACCTCTTATTGTTAGTGTTGGTCTACTGCTGGATAAAATTTTGATTGCAGGCGCTTAATTCCCCAACCTGCATACCTCTTACTAAGCCCCTAGCAAAACCTTCTTAACCCGCATAGCTCGCTCTAAGCGAGCGCCAGACAACACGCAAACCACCATGAGCAAAGGGCGGTCGAAAAAAACCATGAAGCTCGCCCTTGGGATTAACCACAATCAAGTTAGCACTATGCTGAGGTTCTTGCTGGGTGTCGCTTGAGGACTCCTGTCCTTCCAGTACCGGACGGTAGGGCACTTTCATCTGACTGGCAAAATTAATTAAATCCGCCATTGCTCCGGTAAGACCCACGAAATCAGTGTTAAATCGCGTCGTATAGTCTTTTAAAATCGGCCCGGTATCTCGATCCGGATCGACCGTAACAAACACCACCTGGAAATCACTTTTTTCCGGCGCTTTCAATTCTGCATAGGTTTTTGCCAACACCGACATCGTCGTTGGGCAGACATCTCCACAATTCGTGAAACCGAAAAAAAACACCGTCCAACGGCCTTGCAAGCGCTGTCGATCAAATATTTTTCCATCCTGATCTAACAGGGCGAAGTCGAGCAGGGGCTGTGGCTCATCAAGCAACAAAGCACCGTAGTCACGTAATTCATATTTATTCAGTATGCGCGGTTGAGACAATTTATTTGCCAGCGCGGCGATAGTCAGCGCGCTGAACACCAACACGCCCACAACAACCAGTCGTATGTTGCGTTTAGTCTTTTTGTCATTACGAGTGTTTTCCATTAGCTCAACACACCCTGCTGCACCGCTGTTAAAGACCCTTCAACCAGGTAATGATCAATCAACATAATGGCAAATAACGCCAATAGATAAACAATGGAATATTTGAAGGTCGCCATACCTAGGTCCGGTTTTTTACTGACCATCAACACGATGGCCCAGTACAAAAATCCGCCACCCAGCACCAGCGCACCGAGCAAATACATCCAGCCACTCATACCCACCAGCCAGGGCATGACGGTCACAGGAATCAGCACAATGGTGTAAAGCAGAGTATGCAGCTTGGTATAACGTTCACCGTGGGTCACGGGCAACATGGGCACATCGGCTTTGGCATATTCTTCCTTGCGATGCAGTGCCAAGGCCCAGAAATGGGGTGGTGTCCAGATAAAGACGATCAACACCAACAACAGCGCATGGGGGTGAATATCATTGGTCACCGCAGTCCAGCCCAGCAAGGGTGGCGCGGCACCGGCGAGACCACCAATAACAATGTTTTGCGGCGTTGCCCGTTTTAAAAAAACCGTATAGACCACTGCGTAGCCCAATAGAGAAGCAAGGGTGAGCCAGGCAGTAAGGATGTTGATATAAATGACCAGAATAGCCATACCAACAATACCCAGCACGGCGGCAAAAATAATCGCCTGGATCGGCTCAACTCTACCTTGAGCAATCGGTCTATTCAGCGTTCTGGCCATTTTTAAGTCGATCTGCCGATCGACCAGATGATTTACAGTCGCTGCAGAGCCGGCACTCAGAGCAATGCCCACATTCCCCAGAATCAACACATCTATCGGCACCATGCCCGGTACCGCCAGGAACATGCCGATGAGGGAGGTGACAATCATCACCACCACAACCGCTGGTTTGCACAATTCCAGAAAATCGCGCCAGCCGGGCCGTTCGGTATTTAATTCAACACTAGTCATCCGAAATTTCTTCCACTGGTTTAGTCGCTATCCAGATTTTTACACCGAGCGTCACTAGACTCAGCATCAATAGCGAGGCTCCGGCATTATGCAAAACCGCTACCAACAAGGGAATGGCCAGCAACACATTGCTGATACCAAGCCCCACCTGTACCAGCAGCATGCCAAAGATGATAATCGCCATACGGTTGACCCGGCGATCACCGACAAAAAATAGCGCCAGACAAAACCCCGATAAATACAGAAAAGTCACCAGCGCGCCGACTCGATGAATCCAGTGTATTGCAACCCGAGCCTCACTGGTCATCAGGCCGCCCAGATAATTAGGGCCCACACTCTGCAATATATTAAAGCCTTCGCTCAAATTCATTGACGGCAACCATTGCTCCTGACAGCGGGGAAAATCGCCACAGGCAAAAGCCCCATAGTTAGAGCTCAACCAGCCACCCAGCGCAATTTGCATAAACAATATGATTACCCCAGCAATCAGCCAGGGCTTAAAGGTATTGAGCTTATGCCAACTACTCGCGGTGAGTACCCAGGGCTGGTCACGAAGTCGCAACGCTAACAACCAGATCAGAGAAAATATGCTCACGCCACCCAGCAGATGCAAGGTCACAACCTGTGGCCACAACTTCAAAGTCACGGTCCACATACCGAACAGACCCTGCCAAACCACCAGAAACAACAACAGCAATGGCAGACGAAACGGAAATCTTTTAGTGTCTCGGTTGCGCCAGGCCAGTACCGCCAGGCAAATAATGATCAAACCCAGACTGCTGGCAAAATAGCGGTGCACCATCTCTGGCCAGGTTTTATCCGGCTCGACAACAGCATCGGGGAAGCGCTCTTCAGCCCGAGCAATTTCGTGGGCTTCATCGGGCCACATCAGGTGCCCATAGCAACCCGGCCAATCTGGACAACCGAGACCCGCGTCAACTAGTCGGGTGAAGGCACCCAATACCACCACAGTAGCAGCAACAACGGTGGCAAGCAGGGCTAGCCGATAGGCCCTTGCAAAGCGCTTTTCTATCAAAGTCTTCCTAGAGTCCCGCATAACAATTCCCCATGCTTACAATATTTGCACTTTAAGGTTCAGGGGAATATTTAAGGAGATGCCGAAGGTCGGCCAAGATATCGCTGCCGTCATGGTCTGGCGTGTAATACATCATCATCTCGCCATTCTGATCGACCAAAAACAATCGCGCACTGTCAGCTTGCCAATCAGCATTGGTGGCTGCCAACAAGGCCACAAATTGATCGTAATCGGCATCAACTACCTTGAGGTAAACATGCTCTTTCTGCAAAAAAGCCAGGCTGGCTTCACTCAGGGGTTCACCCAGATTGAGCAACACCCGGTTCACACGGTGAGCTTTTTTATCAAGCCGG
>JAHRWI010000169.1 GCA_019090225.1 Porticoccaceae bacterium | reverse complement strand
GCGTCAGATGTGTATAAGAGACAGGCAGGCATTACCGGACAGGATATCGCCCAACATTTTGTTGCCGCAACCAACCATCTCGCTGGCGCTGTTGCCCTGGGTATTTCAGCCGAGCGGATATTTCCAGTTGAGGACTGGGTCGGCGGCCGCTTTTCTCTGTGGTCAGCCATCGGTTTACCCATCGCAATTAGTCTTGGTCCGGAAGTCTTTAAACAAGTTCTGAGCGGTGCCCACGAGATGGATAAGCACTTTTTCACGACCCCTTTCGAACACAACCTGCCCGTAGTCCACGGCCTACAGGCCATCTGGCATATCAATTTTCGTAACTACAAAAGCCGGGCGGTGCTGCCCTACGTCCATAAACTCCGGGGACTGCCCAATTACCTGCAACAACTGGTCATGGAAAGCCTGGGTAAAAGCACTACAAAAGAAGGCTTAAGTATCCCTTATCCAACTGGCCAGGTGATCTGGGGCAGTGAAGGCACTAATGGCCAACACTCCCTCCACCAACTACTTTTACAAGGCACCGAAACCGCATCCATCGACTTTATTACGACCCGGACAGCTCACTGTGAAGCCACCACCCACCAACAACTGCTCAGTAATTGCCTGGCTCAGAGTAAAGCGCTTATGCAAGGCAAGTCGATCGCTCAGGCCTACGAGGAATTACTGACCAAGGGGGCCAGTGAAGACCAGGCCCAGCTGCTCGCCAAACACCACGCTGTACCCGGAAACCGCCCTAGCAACACACTGTTGCTAGATGAGTTAAGGCCTCACTCACTGGGCTCACTATTGGCCTTTTACGAACACAGTGTTTATGTACAAAGCGTTGTCTGGAACATCAATGCCTTTGACCAATGGGGCGTAGAGCTGGGTAAGAAAATGAGCAATGAATTGTTCTCTTTACTGAACGATCCAGAATCAAACCCAAGCACTTATGATCAACTGGATAGCTCAACTCGGACTCTGTTAGCCTGTTTACATAAGCCAGCAGGCCACCTCAATAAAAGCTAGAAAAACTACAAAAGTAAAACTTGATTATCTTTTCTTTATCAAGCACTTAAGATCATCCCCAGAGAGCTGAAACAGGCTGTCCTTTTAAAGTTTTTTAGGGTAGAGTGGCCGACCTTTTTAGCATGCTACTAACATTTTATTACTGCGCTAAGTACTCGTAGCGTGATAACCACCACTCAAAACCAAGCCATCAAAGAGGGGAATACACTGTGATTATAGGCATACCCCGGGAAATCAAGCCCGGTGAAAACCGGGTCGCCATGACTCCCGCCAACGTCCAGGTCTGGACCCAAAAAGGAATCGATTTCATCATCGAAAACGGCGCTGGCGAAGCCGCTGGTTTTATGGATGATCAATACGAAGCCGCAGGCGCGTCTCTAAAGAGTGACCGCAGCGCGATTTTTGCAGACGCCGATATCATCATGCAGGTGCAATCTTTTGGTGCCAACGAAGTTAATGGTGATGATGATCTGGCATCGATAAAACCCGGCCAACTCATCGCGGGCATGATGGATCCACTCGGCGGACCCAAGGTCTCTGAAAAGATGGCTGACACGGGTGCCACCGCTATCGCGATGGAGCTAGTGCCACGTATTAGCCGCGCTCAAAGTATGGACGTCCTGTCATCTATGGCGACACTGGCGGGCTATAAAGCGGTGGTACTGGGTGCCAGCCACGCACCGCGTATTATGCCAATGCTGATGACCGCTGCCGGCACACTCAATCCTATGCGCACCCTAATTATGGGCGTTGGCGTTGCCGGTCTGCAGGCCTGCGCAACGGCAAAACGCCTTGGTGGTGTGGTCGAAGCCTACGATGTCCGCCCCGCAGCTCGCGAGCAAATTCTGTCGGTAGGTGCCAAGCCCGTAGAGCTGGATCTGGAAACCGATGAATCTGAAGACAAAGGTGGTTATGCGAAAGAGCAAAGCGCCGAATTTATTGCTCGTCAACAGGAACAGCTCACTCAAGTCATCGCCGAGCAGGATCTGGTGATCACCACTGCCGCTATACCCGGTGCTAAATCACCTATATTGGTCACCACAGCGATGGTAGAAAGAATGAAGCGCGGTGCGGTGATCGTTGATCTGGCTGCTGAACGCGGTGGCAACTGCGAGCTCACCAAGCTGGGCGAAGTAGTGGTTGCTCACGGTGTCACCATCCTCGGTCCTGACAACTTCGCATCGACCATGCCGACCCATGCCAGTCAGATGTATGGCAAAAACATGGAAGTCCTGCTCGGTCATCTACTCGACGATGACAATAATCTGAAGCTGGATTTTGAGGACGAAATCATCTACGAAACCGTCATCGCTCACGGCAATGAAGTGCCCCATAAAAGAATACGGGAACTGGCAGGTTTACCCGCTTTGCCAGAGCCTGAGCCAGCAACAGACACAACCGAAGAATCAACAGGGGAGGCTTCCTGATGGAATTACTAATTATGCAACTGGCCTTGTTCGTGCTCTCGCTGTTCCTTGGCGTCGAGCTGATCACCAAAGTGCCGCCAACTTTACACACCCCATTAATGTCCGGAACCAACGCTATCTCCGGAATCACTCTGGTCGGAGCTGTATTGGCAGCAGGTGCGGGCGAAGCATCCACCCTCGTTCATATCCTGGGTTTTGCGGCTGTTGTCATGGCGACTCTGAACGTTATCGGCGGCTATCTTGTTACCAACCGCATGCTCGCCATGTTCAAAAGGAGAGACTAAACAATGAATGATTCTATTGTAAGTCTAGTCTACCTGGCTGCTGCCGTTCTTTTTGTACTCGGCATTAAAGGTCTGACCAAACCAAAAACCGCAGTACGCGGCAACACCTTATCAGCCACCGGCATGCTGGTTGCTGTAGTCATCACTTTGCTGGATCGCAACGTCATCAGTTACGAATACATTGTCGCTGGCATGATTACTGGCGGTGTGTTGGGCGGTCTAATGGCCACCCGCGTACAGATGACTTCCATGCCACAGATGGTTGCCCTGCTCAATGGCTGCGGCGGTGGTGCTTCTCTGGGTCTTGCCTCCGCCAGTTATTTTCTGGCTATGGAAGGCAGCGGCTACACCAGCGATATTATGGGCACTCTGGCGGTGTCTTTTGTGATGATTACCATACTGATCGGTGCGGTCACAATGTCCGGTAGCCTGGTAGCCTATGCCAAACTACAGGAGTTGATATCTGGCCAGGGCATCGGTTTTTCGGGTATGAAGTTCCTTAACGCCGCGATTTTTATTGCTTCCATCGCGATACTAGTGCTGCTTTGCATGAACCCCGGTAACACGCCCTTATTTTGGACCTTGGTCGCGCTAGCTATCATTCTCGGCCTCACGCTGGTACTGCCCATTGGTGGTGCCGATATGCCAGTAGTAATCGCGCTGTTGAACTCCTACTCCGGTATTGCTGCTGCTGCGGCTGGTTTTATCCTCGGCAACACGGTATTGATTGTGACTGGCTCACTGGTTGGCGCTTCAGGTCTCATCCTGACCAACATTATGTGTGTCGCCATGAATCGCTCGCTCACCAATGTGTTATTCGGCGTAATGGCCGAAGGCAGCGAAGCCATCGATGCCGACGAAGTCTACGGCGGCAAGGTTAAAAGTGCTCAGGCAGAAGAGATCTCCATGATCCTCGAAACTGCCCGACGAGTTGTTATCGTACCCGGCTTTGGTATGGCGATGGCTCAGGCTCAACACGCTGTTCGCGAACTGGCAGATGTAATGGAAGCCCGCGGCATTGAGGTGGAAT
>JAHRWI010000168.1 GCA_019090225.1 Porticoccaceae bacterium | reverse complement strand
TGGCCATGAACAATAGTCAGTCTATCGCCACTGTCGCTGAAAATGTCATTGCCATTTTAGATAAAGCGAAATCAGAGAAATAAACTGATGAACCTGAATGACCCAAACTCATCAAAGCTGGGCTCATAAAAACCAGGCCCTCCTGCAACAGTAGAACTTATTATTTTTAAGAAGCTGCCGAGCTACTGGTTAATTTATTTATCGACATTGAATAGCTCGATTTTCTACTAAGTATTTTATTTTTATTTTTATATTTTAATTTACTAACACTTTTTTATCAGCCATTTACCGACCATCCACCCCCTTACGAATATGCCCACTAATAGTGCAGATCGCTCAACAGGACTAAAAAAATACCCCGTCGCCGCACCAACATTATCTCCCCTCAGCCTCTACCCGATATCTAGACATCAAAAACCCTCGCCATTTATCACGATTGCTACTGGCTATTTCACAATTACCTATCGGATTTTATTTCTGGCATAGAAATTGTGTTACCAAGTATCGCACATGCACACATTGTTAATGCTATGTTTTTTAACAGATATTTTACGAGAGTTTATACGGCATTTTATGGCAACACTTTTCACAACATTTATTGACAACAGCGCCATCACAGAAGGAGCTATACCCATGAGTAGTAAACCCAAAAAGTCTATGTTTCCAACATTGTCCAATTGTCGAAAAATGGCTTCTTCAATTGTGTCCACCGGCGCGATAGCCATAGCGCTTACAGGCTCCTTACTATCTTTTACTGCCAGGTCAGCCAACGATATAGGTGAGCCAGAAAAAGAAGATCTCAAATTCGGTTTTATCAAATTAACCGATATGGCACCCCTGGCTATTGCCTATGAGAAAGGTTATTTCGAGGATGAGGGGCTTTACGTAACACTAGAAGCCCAGGCCAACTGGAAAGTTCTACTCGACGGCGTAATTGATGGCCAACTTGACGGTGCTCATATGCTTGCCGGGCAGCCTTTGGCCGCGACTATCGGCTTTGGCACCAAAGCCCACATCATTACGCCTTTCAGCATGGACTTAAATGGTAATGCCATCACCGTATCTAACAGCATTTGGGAACAAATGAAGCCTTATGTTCCTCTTCAAGCTGACGGCAAACCAGTTCACCCTATTAAAGCCGACTACCTGAAACCAGTGGTCGATAAATACAGGGACGAAGGCAAACCCTTCAAAATGGGTATGGTGTTTCCAGTCTCTACACATAATTATGAATTGCGTTATTGGCTGGCAGCCGGTGGTATTAACCCCGGTTACTACGCGCCTTCGAAAGGTGATATCAGTGGTCAGCTCAATGCCGAGGTACTGCTCTCGGTAACGCCACCGCCGCAAATGCCGGCGACCATGGAAGCCGGTACTATTTATGGTTACTGTGTCGGAGAGCCGTGGAACCAACAGGCTGTCTTTAAAGGCATCGGTGTTCCTGTCATAACAGATTACGAAATCTGGAAAGATAACCCCGAGAAGGTCTTCGGTATTACCAAAGAGTTTGCGGAAAAATATCCCAACACCACGACTCGCATGGTCAAAGCCCTCATTCGCGCTGCGGCATGGCTCGATGCTAACGACAACGCCAACCGTCCCGAAGCCGTGAAAATACTGGCTCAGTCAAACTATGTGGGCGCGGATTACGAAGTGATCGCCAATAGCATGACCGGTACCTTTGAATACGAGAAAGGCGACAAACGCGCAGTGCCCGACTTCAATGTATTTTTCCGCTACAACGCCACCTACCCCTACTACAGTGATGCCATCTGGTATCTCACGCAAATGCGTCGCTGGGGCCAAATCGACGAATTCAAACCCGATAGCTGGTACATCGATGTAGCTAAATCGGTCTACCGTCCGGATCTTTATTCGACTGCAGCTAAAGCCCTGATAGCGGATGGCACACTTAAGGCATCAGATTTCCCTGACCTTGATAAAGAAAGCGGCTTTCGTCCGGCCCAGGACACCTTCATCGACGACATCGTCTATGACGGCTCCAAGCCAAACGCTTATATCGACATGTTCCCTATCGGGCTGAAAGCGAAAGAGGCCGCTAATTAAGCGAGATTTTTCCAGGTTCTCTATGGATGCCATACCAGGCGGTGTGGCATCCGACTGCATAAACACAGGGTATGGCTTTATTTAGGCGGCCCGCACCTCGCTTAAGCATTACTGATATTGAAATAACTAATATTGACATGACTAACACTGACATGACTGACATAAGCGTAAACGACTTAAACACTCCAGCTGCTACTCTGGATAAAAGCGCAAAAACGAAGGAGAAAAATACCGTGACTCCCCAAAGTTCCGGGACGGGTTCAATCGCAAAGGCGCCTTTAGACAAACCCCCAGCATCAGAAACCACTTCAAAAAATAGCACTCCCATTTATGTTCGTATAAACAAAGTGCTGGACCTTATTGGCTTCACCTGGTTTATACCTCTAATTAAATTATGCGGTGGTGAAAGCCCGAAAGCTCAGTTTCGAGATTTACTCACCGCCATCGGTGCACCCGTGGTGTTTTTTATGCTCTTCCTTATGTTCTGGAGCTGGGGTGCCGCCCAGATTGAAACCAGTCTCGGTGTCATCCCGGGGCCTAGTCAGGTCTATAAAGAAGCCCAGGGGTTGATGGATGGACATAAGGTCGAGCGGCAGAAAGAAGTCGCATTCCAGGCGCGTCAGGAAAAACGTAATATCGCTAAGTTAGAAAAGAATCCAGACGCCGTCATTAAAACTCGTGCCTACACGGGCAAGGCAACCTACATAGATCAGATTTTTACCAGCCTGTTTACTGTGTTTGCCGGTTTTATCATTGCTACCCTGGTGGCTGTACCTCTGGGTATTATTTGTGGGATGAGCCCTATTTTTAATACCGCGATAAACCCTATTATTCAAATATTTAAACCGGTATCACCCCTTGCATGGCTACCTATTGTGACCATGATTGTTAGCGCATTATACGTAACAACCGACGATTCCTGGTTTGATAAATCCTTCCTAACCTCCGCTGTCACCGTAACCTTGTGTTCACTGTGGCCTACATTGATCAACACCTCGGTGGGTGTTTCTTCGATCGACAAGGATCTAGTCAATGTCGGCAAAGTACTCAAACTGAGCAAGATGACTCAGGTTAGAAAAATCATCCTGCCCTCGTCTTTACCCCTGATATTTACGGGTTTGCGGCTATCTCTCGGCGTTGGCTGGATGGTCTTGATCGCCGCAGAAATGCTCGCACAAAACCCCGGACTCGGTAAATTTGTCTGGGATGAATTCCAGAATGGCAGTTCCCATTCTTTAGGACGCATCATGGTCGCGGTATTCACCATCGGTTTGATTGGCTTTGCTCTCGACCGAATTATGATGACCTTACAAAAGTTATTTTCTTTTGGTGACACCAATATCTAGGAGTTCATAACCATGGCATTACTTGCCCTTGAAAATGTCGGCAAATCCTACGGTGAAGGTACTAACAAAACCGTGGTTCTCCAAGATATTAATCTGGAAATACACGAGGGCGAGTTCGTCGCCATCGTTGGTTTTTCTGGCAGTGGTAAAACCACATTAATTGCGGCTATTGCCGGATTAATAGACACTGACGAAGGCTCCATTGCAAAAGATGGCAAAGCCATTAATGGCCCCAGCGCTGAGCGAGGTGTGGTATTTCAGAATTACTCGCTAATGCCCTGGCTTACTGTGCAGGGTAACGTCGCACTCTCGGTTGACCAGATATTCTCCGACAGGCCAAAAAAAGAACGGGAAGAACGTGTCCTAAAATATGTCGGTATGGTGGGTTTGACTCCAGCCCTGCACAAACGACCGAACGAGCTGTCCGGCGGAATGCGCCAACGAGTCAATGTCGCCCGAGCGCTGGCAGCAAGCCCTGACATTCTCCTTCTCGACGAACCGCTTAGCGCACTGGACGCACTGACCCGTGCGAATTTGCAGGACGAAATCCTGGATATTTGGGAGCGAGAAAAGAAAACTGTCATCCTCATCACCAACGATGTCGACGAAGGCCTGATCATGGCAGATCGTATTATTCCCCTGAAACCTGGGCCTAATGCTACCTTTGGACCAGAGTTTAAAATTGATCTGCCACGACCACGTGATCGTAGTGCTATGAATCACGACCTCGCATTTAAAGCACTACGCGCTGAGGTAACCCAGTATCTGATGGATATCGGTATCCAGAACAGCAGTAATGAAGCCACAGTCAAACTCCCTCCGGTAAGACCCAATACCAGTATCGACTGGGACCTGGATACCACAGCCCTGAAGCCAGAAACCGGTGGTTTTATTAATGAACGTTATCTCGAATTTACCGGGCTGGATAAAATCTATCCTTCGCCTAAAGGCCCAATTACTGTGGTCGAAGACTTTAATCTAAAAGTTAGACAGGGCGAGTTCATCTCTTTGATCGGCCACTCTGGCTGCGGTAAATCTACTGTACTGTCCATGTGTGCCGGACTTAACGAAATCAGTAATGGCGGTATTATTCTCGATAATAAAGAAGTTGATGCCGCAGGGCCCGACAGAGCGGTGGTATTTCAGGCACCCAGCCTCTTCCCCTGGCTTAGCGCAGTCGAAAATGTCGCACTGGGTGTTGAAAGTGTTTACCCACACGCAGAGAAAGGCGAGCGCGCCGATATCGTCGAATACTATTTAACACGGGTCGGTCTCGGCGACGCTCTGCATAAAAAAGCAGCGGATCTATCCAATGGCATGCGCCAGCGGGTCGGTATCGCTAGAGCCTTTGCCCTGTCCCCCAAGCTACTCTTGCTGGACGAACCATTTGGCATGCTCGATTCCCTGACTCGCTGGGAATTGCAGGAAGTCTTGATGGAAGTGTGGGAGCGCACCAAACTGACTGCGGTAATGGTCACTCACGATGTAGATGAGGCCATTTTATTGGCCGACCGCGTCGTGATGATGACCAATGGACCTCAGGCAACCGTGGGTAAAATTATCGATATTGACCTGCCCCGCCCGCGTACTCGTAAAGCTCTACTTGAGCATCCGGATTATTATGACTATCGAGAGAGTTTGATTTCATTTCTGGCTGAGTGTGATCAGCATTGAACTTGGGGTTGAACTCGGGGTAGAACTCGATGTGAGCTACTTATGGGCCAGGTTAACTAGCTAACTCTTGTCGGTTCGCCGTTTCGAAATCTTTCAGCGAGGACATCACAACATCGAGGTCACACAAAAGACCGTCCTGTACCGAGTATATCCACCCGTGAACCGACAATGCCTGGCCACTACGCCAGGCATTTTGAACCACCGTGCTGCTACAAACGTTTAACACCTGTTCAACGACATTCTTCTCACAAAGGCGATCAAGCTTGTCATCCTCATTCGCACAGCCATCAATCTCAGAACGATAGTAACGATAGACATCGCGAATATGGCGCAGCCAATTGTCGATCAAACCATGTTCCTTATTTTCCATGGCAGCCTGGACGCCACCACAGCCGTAATGTCCGCAGACGATAATGTGCTTAACCTTTAGCACTTCGACCGCGTATTGCACCACCGACAGGCAATTCAAATCGGTATGAACCACGACATTGGCGATATTGCGATGAACGAAGACTTCGCCCGGTGGTAAATCGATAATCTGATTGGCCGGCACCCGACTATCGGAACAGCCGATCCACAAATAATCCGGTGATTGTTGCATGGAGAGCTTACTAAAAAATTCCGGGTTATCGCCAGATACGCGCTTAGCCCAACGTTTATTACTATCTAACAGGTTTTCTAATTCATTCATTTATAACACTCACTGATATTTATAACTACACCACAGGTCGAAGCGACCAACTAACTGGCCAGGGCAAATATTACAGGTTTGTCGTGCTCGTGGCTTTATACAGGAAACCGATGTTTTATCTTTCTGTCTACTGGGGGATTTTCAAATGTTTGCCAACGGCCTCGTCAAGCATCCGCTGTGCTGGACCCTCCCAACGCCAGGTCACATGACTGCCCTGATACCAGGCTATGTTGCATTTGTCCCAGTGACGCCATAACTCAGCAACGTGATCCGCTGGCACCATGCGATCGGCAATTCCGGCAAAGATATAGCGTTTATCGATTTCAATTCGAGGCTTCATGGCCAATGGCGAGATAACGGTAAACAGACGTTCTATCTCTTTTAATCCAAGGCCTCGTTCAGCCAGCCCTGCGCTAAATTGTGGTTCTGAAAGTTTAAGGATCATTGGTGCTAACTGACTCGCCGGGATACCCGCCACTGCGCAGGCCAGGTTGGATTCCAGACTGCTTAGCAGCGCAGTGGTATAACCACCCAACGATATACCATAGAGGCCCACATTCTGCTCGCCCTGCTCCCTCACCCAGGCCAACATTTGCCTGAGATCCCAGGCGGCCTGAGACAGGCCAAACAGGGTGTTGGTCAGATGACCACCTATTAAGCCGACCCCATTCATTTTGCCAATCCGACGTCGCCCGTGGAGGGGTAAAACCGGCAATATCACATTCAAGCCATGATCACGGTGAAATTTAGCCGCCTGCATACCTACCAGATTGAAAACATCATCACCCATACCACCGCCGTGAATGCACATCACCCAGGGCCGTCGTGGGCCGGGATGTCGCAACACGACGCCATAGGCCGTACGATTGTTTTCAAAACCCTGCCAGCGCTCAAATCCTGGAAGCTCGATGGGTGCCTGGTAGCCGCTATTAAAACTCATTTTCTGGT
Organism: Porticoccaceae bacterium; assembly: GCA_019090225.1. GTDB lineage: Bacteria > Pseudomonadota > Gammaproteobacteria > Pseudomonadales > Porticoccaceae > HB2-32-21. Next base: position 11,362 of record JAHRWI010000168.1, on the reverse strand, counting down.
AATCAAGTCCGCGAAAGGACGCTGGCGTAAAATTGATATTTTCGGGTATTACTGGATCACGGTGCCAGTCAGTCGGCGCATCGAGAAAGCCTTCTTTATCCAGTAAAGCAATGGCCTCATGGCTCTCCTCGGCGATTTTATCGATTAATACCGCATCGGGAGATCGCAGCATTAAGCGGATCACCGCGCCAAGAGCCACCTCATCAAGAGCTGCTTTAGCCGCTACCGCAAGGGGCCTGGTATTCTCCAGAACGTCGGCCTGCGGTAGGTATATATCGAAACCTCTTCCCGCAACTAATAATGAAGCAGAAGATAGGGACAATAAGCAGATAAATGACCAGAAATCGACGCTCCCAACCAGACAAATGGCGCTTACTATCCCGACCCAAGCTCCCATCGCGACCACTTGTGGTGTCCGAAAGTCGCCTCTTAGAAGCAGTGCCGACACACCGCCACCGAGCAACAGGGTACCCGGGAAAATACTGTATATCGACCGAATAACATCGGTATATGCGATTAACCAAACCAGACCGGTGACAATAGGTATTCCCGGCAGCAGGCGAATTAACTTGGCAGAATTCATAACTCAATATCCCAGGTCAGTCCATGAAAATTTGGGCGGCAAAATTGATGTCTAAGATGACCCCGACAACACAGTCCTCAAAGCACCGGGGCAGTCAAGTAGATCAGACATTCAAATAAGCATAACTTGTTTTACTGCAAGCTTTGGCACCCTCTGGACATAATATTTCTTTCAATATCTCCATTGCCGAAGGTATTATGTCAATAAGTTGAATTAAATTGACGATGAGATTCTTATGAAACTAGCCTCATTTTTACCCAAACCTCGCGATCTCCCTGATGTCCAGATCCCTACCTGGATTCCCGGCTCCGATACAATAAATGACATATTAGACTGGCCTGAGAACGCGCCTCGACCGAAGGTGACCTTAGGTTCAATGGCCATGGTAGGTGTTGATGAGGCCTTGATGGTGGGCTTAGGCCTGGCCTCCAGACTACGCTTTCCAACACCGGGATTCCGCAAGCGTTGTGCCGACGAAATGGAGGACGCTCTCGAATTTTTTGAAGCTAAAGGCTGGCTGGATAACCCCAGAGGCTATCATCAAACGCCGCCAGAAATGGACAAGGTAAAATTCAAAAAAGAAACCTCTCGGGGCATCCATTACGAACATATGACCTTCGATAGTGGTTATGTTCCCCATATGGGTGAATCTGGTCGCAATAGATGGCTGAGTTACACAGCTAATCACACTGCCCACTGCTGGGTCTTACGTCATTCTGGGCCTCAACGACCCTGGTTGATCAATATCCACGGCTATCGGATGGGCGTGCCGTATATGGATCTGCCCTTCTTCCACGCTAAGGCCTTGCACGAAAACAAAGGCCTTAATGTCCTCCAGTACGTTATTCCACTACACGGGCCACGAAAAATAGGGCCAACCAGTGGTGATGGGGTACTTTCTCCAGGTTATGTAAACCTCATTCATACTGAAGCCCAGGCCATGTTTGAACTGCGGCGAATTATTGCCTGGCTTCGCAAGGAAGGCGCGCCAGAGATCGGTGTTCATGGCATTTCTCTCGGCGGTTATACCACCGCCATGTTGTCAGGCCTGGAGGGTAATCTTGCCTGTGCTATTGCCGGTGTTCCTGCCGTTAATTTGGTGCGCGCCGCGCGGCGTCTGGGCAGCAGGAATCTGCTCTACTTTCTCGATAATATTGGTATGCCCTGGGACGACATAGAAAGAATGACCCGTGTCATCTCGCCCACTGCTCTAAAACCAAAGGTCGCCGCTAAGCGACGCTATATCTATGCAGGACTCCTCGACCGACTAGCCCGACCCGAAGATCCACTGGATCTTTGGGAGCACTGGGGGCGTCCCGAAATCGAGTGGTACCATGGCAACCACGTCACCTTCCCCTGGGAAAAAACTGTGAATAGCTTTATAGACAAAGCTCTCGATGAGTCGTTTACTGGACTAAAGCCTCTGAAATCAAACAAATAGGTTCAATTATATTGTGCTGATCGGTGACGCGATAAACACACACTACAGTCTATCTCCTTGTGTCGGTCTACCTTATGTCGGCCTAAGATAAGTGCGTCACTTGCCGGAAGTGCCGCATTTGTTTTCTCAACGTTATTCTGTGATCTGCACTTTCTATCAATCTCCCCGTCCTCCCCGTCCTCCCCGTCGCGCGTAATCTTGATAATGTACCTTCACTGATAGCACAGTTTTGAGTCCCTCATAAAACGGCCCCAATATTAAATAGACGGTCCAGCACAATTACAGGAGCAAATACTGGCGGCAGACAACCTCAGCACAGCAGCATTCACAAAATGTCTATAATTATAATTCATTATTGCAATAACTATTGAGTATGATTAGATTGGCGTGTTCATCACCAAAAACTTTACTGTAGATGTTAAGAGGTTGTAGTAATGAAAAACAACGGATCTGGATCTGAGCTATTAGGCGCAACTTCACGTATCAGCATGGCCTTAAAAAACGCCTCGGTGATCGCCCGTTTCGGGCGGCTCGAGCCACGCACCGGTGCGGTCTATTACGTAGCCAACGAAAGTCCTGATTACCGTTTACGCTGCTACGAAACAAAAAAATCTACTACTAAGCGGACACCTATCATCCTCGTCCCACCGCTGATGATCTCCGCAGATGTCTTCGACGTAGCAGCCGACAACAGCGCTGTCACGTACCTGACCGAGCAGGGGTTTTCGGTCTGGCTGGTCGATTTTGGTTCCCCAGAGCACCAGGAAGGTGGCCTGGAAAAGGACTTGACCGACCATGTTCTTGCCGTAAATGATGCCATTGACTTTGTCTATGCCGAAACGCGCGTACCTGTGCACCTGGCAGGATACTGTCAGGGCGGTATATTTGGTTACCTCGCTACGGCCTATCGCAACTCAGAGAACGTCGCATCAATAGTCACCTTCGGTGCCCCAGTTAATATTTACAAAAACTTTCTACCCGGTGTGCCCGATGAGGTGACCACCAAAATTTTTGAAGCGATTGGCAATGTCTTTCCAAAAAGCCTCACTCCCTCTGTAATCCCTGCAAACGTCACAAAAAATCTGTTTAAACTGATGAGCCCTACCAAGGAGGTCAAACGTTGGTTTGACTTTATGGGTTCCTTACACGATCGCGATGCCCTGCTACAAACTGAAGAGGGCAGAAGCTTTCTCGGTGGCGAAGGCTTTGTCGCCTGGCCTGGCCCGGCTTTACACCAGTTTTTGCGCCAGATGCTGGTCGGCAACCGACTGGTTGCTGGCGGTTGTGTCATCGAAGGCCGGGCCATTTCGCTGGCAGAGATAACCTGTCCGATCCTGGCCGTTATCGGCAGTCATGACGAAATCGCCCGCGCAGCTGCGGTGCGTGGCATCGCCGATGCCGTGCCAAATGCCGAGCTCTATGAACTACCAGTTATTGGTGGTCATATGGCGATTGTGGTCGGTTCCCGTGCCCTGAAGAACACCTGGCCAACGGTTTCTCAGTGGGTAAGCTGGCGGGAAGGCAAAGGCAAAAAACCGGAAACTATTAGTCTATTAGGAGAAAATGTTGAAGTCGGCAAGATCGCTGACAGCCGCAATGACGCCTTGCCAATTGCCATGCTCAAGAGTGCCTTTGGAATGGGTAAAGGTTTTGTTGAAACCACTGCCGATGTATTAGGGATTACCACCGACTCGCTCCAGGCCATTACCAAAAATTTTAGCTCTCATATTTCTACCCTAAATCGCCTGGAGAATCTGAATAGTGAAAGCGAAGTCGGCTTCGCACTGGCGCTAAGCGAGCAAGCCCAAAAAGCACCAACAGACACCTACTTCCTTTACGATGGTCGCGCCCACTCGTATAGTGATGCCAGCAAAAGAGTCGACAATATTGTCCGCGGTTTAATCTCTCTGGGCATTCGTACCGGTGACCATGTTGGTATTCTTATGCACGCCCGGCCCACCTCGCTGGCCACTATCATGGCTGTTAACCGCCTTGGTGCTATTGCCGTATTGCTGCGTAACGAGCGCACCAGCCGTCAACTGAATATAGAACTCAAGTTAGGCAGCGTTCAGCACCTGATTGCCGACCCGGAAAATGCCCCCGCTGCGGTAGAGGGTTATCCAGTCCAGGTATATGTCCTCGGTGGCTTTGGTCGCTCACAACGAGACCTACCAGCAAACGTGATCGATATGGAGGAAATTGATCCCGCACGCATACCGCTGCCGGATTGGTATAGACCTTCACCAGGCAAAGCCGATGACCTTGCTTACATTCTCTTTGCTGGCCACGATGTCGATACCCATTGCAACCGCATATCTAACCACCGTTGGGCATTGTCGGCACTGGGCACCGCATCTTCAGCAGCCATGATGTCATCAGACACCGTGTACTGCTGGACACCCCTGCACGACCCCTCCGGTTTACTGGTCTCAGTCAGTGCGTCTTTAGTGGCCGGCGCACGGGCAGCAGTAGCCCGGGAGTTCGACGCTGATACCTTCTGGAAAGAAATACGCAGCTATGGCGCACAAATTGTCTGCTATTCCGGCTGTATGCTGCGCGAACTGGTTGACGCCCCCGTACACAAACTGGAAAAAGGTAATCCGCTGCGCATCTTCGTCGGCCTCGGTATGCCTGAGCCTTTAAGCCAACGTGTTCTAGAACGATTTAAATCAACTCGGGTAATGGAGATATATGCTTCAACCGACAGCAACGCTTATCTCGCCAATGTCACCTGCAAAAAAGTGGGGCCGGTGGTTCAACCCATTCCCGGGAGCAGCGATGTGACGCTGGTGCATTGGGACTATGAAAAAGATCAGGCCTTTTACGATGCCGCAGGCTATCTATGCCCCGCTCCCGCTGGCACTGTGGGTATGATGCTATGCCAGGCCGACACGGGAATCGGCTATCAGGATAACCGAACTATTTTTAGCGCCTTTGAAAAGGGCGATTGCTGGCAGGTGACCGGAGATCTATTTGTCGTCGATGATGATGAGTACCGTTTTGTTGACAAGGTCGGCAACCTGATCCGCGCTAAAGAAGAAAGACTACCGACCCTACCCATCGAGAATGTCGTTTGGCAACTGGACAGCGTCAGTGCCGCTGCCGCTTATGGTCTTGCCATTGAAGGCTATGACTTCGAAGTACCGGCAGTGGCGGTGCTATTGAGGAAGAAATCCAAATTTAGCCCTGGAGAACTGGCAAAACTGGTAACCCAGCAACTCGATAAAAAGAGCCGTCCGGTAGTAATCAGGATAATGAGGGAGCTGCCAATGACTTTAGGCGAACAGGTGCAAAAGCAGACACTTCGTAACCAGGACATGCCAAAATCAGCTCTACAAAAGGGTCAGTCATACTGGTTAAATGAAAAAACCGGCAAATACGAGCCACTTAATCAGACTTCTTACAAAAAACTGGCGAAAAATCTGATCGGTAAAACAGCGCCGGTTAAAGCTGCCAAAAAAGTAGCTACTAGTACCGCCAGGCCATCAAGCAAAAGCAAAACGGTCCCCAGTAAAAAGGCGGCACCGAAAAGAAAACTTAAGGTAGCAAGGAAACCGACGGGCAATAATGGCGTCAATGGCAACGATAAGAGAACGCCTCTTCGCGTAAAAAAAGTTAAAGGCCCTGCCAGCATTCAGGATAAACCAGCGGTCCGCGAAAAGGTTGTTGCAATATCAGAATCAACAAACCTGGACGCACCTGGCGAATCGCCTGTACCACCCACACGGGAAGAATCGGCTATCCTAACTAATCTGCCGATCGAGCCTTTGGTCACCGAAACCCCAACTAATCTCGTTAATTTGAGCGATGCTAGCTGATACTTTACCCTGGATAGAATTAGAGGTATGAATAGATACGCATTAGCTCTGAAATAAAAGCCATGCCGTAGGCATTAAAAAGGATCATATTTGTCATATGATCCTTTTTAATTTTGTGCAGCAAGAATTTCCCCCGTGCATTGCTTACAGCAAGTAAAAACGGGGCAATATAACTAAACGACTATTCTTGCTTGCCTAATCTGTAGTAGTCCAGACCTTATGCCGCAACCTTTTTAGCCCTTGTTTTTTTAGCCGTTGTTTTCTTGGCAGCCACTTTTTTTGTTGCAGGCTTACGCTTGACAACCTTCTTCTTCACGACAGGCTTTTTCTCTGGCGTTGTATCGACGTACTCTTCAATCAGCTCAGTTAAATTTTCAACCTGTTGTGAAAGTGTCTGCAAGGCATTGACAGTAGGTACCACACCGAGGCGCTTGAGAGTTTTGGCAACCCGGGAATCAAACACGTCTTCAATTTTTTCTGATGGGTTGGGAATTTTGTCAAGTAAGGTGGTCACTGTTTTCAGGGCGGAGTCACTACTTTCGTCGACAAAACTTTTATAACGATCTTCAAATTTCTCGCCAGACTCAACCAGCTTGTTAAATAGCTCACCACTTTCTTCGCGCGCTTTAGAAAAAGCACCCAGACCGGCCAACCATATATCTCGATTTCGCTCCAGAGCTTTTTCCGTTAGCTCCTGGCTTTTATCAACGGTTTTATTAACCAGTTCATCGTTCTTATCCAGAATCTTCCGCACTTTCTCATTTTTTAACGCTTTTGCAGTAGCCATGATAGCCTCGCTTCGAATTTGTCTGTTGATAAAACCATGCAGCAATTTGCATAGCTTTTCTCTGCAAAACTCAATGACTTTGCAGTATGGTAAGCAAGATACTTAGTTTATTTAGAGTAAAATAACTAACATTCGACTAAACACAGAAAACTTTCAAACAAAGGGAGTTTTTCACCAGGCAAACGTTTCGAGACAACCCATTACCAGGCCGTCACATTTGAGTAAACCCAGCACTAAACAGCGAATTCTAGACGCCACCCTGATGTTATTTAACACACTCGGCACGCCAACTGTATCGACCAATCACGTCGCTCTCGAACTGGGTATCAGCCCTGGCAACCTCTATTACCACTATAAAAACAAGGATCAATTGATAGAACAGCTGTTTGCCCAATATGAAGAAGAGCTGCGCCCTCTGCTCAAGCAAACATCCTCAGAACAGCAGACCATAGAGGATATCTGGTTCTTTCTGCATCTAGGTTTTGAGTTAGCTTTACAGTACAGGTTCATCTATCAGGATACCGATTACATTATCTCAAAATGCCCGTCGTTGGGGCCAAAATATCGGCGTGTTCTGGAGAAGCTGAACGATACCTTGCTCCACCTGCTCAAGCAGCTTTCCCTGCGCGGGACTTTAGCTGTCAGCTCAGAAACTTTATTGAGAGATCTCGGCTTAACGATGCTATTGATATGCACGCAATGGATCAGTTTCAAACAACACTTTAGCGCTACATCCGAAACAGGCCTCACTGGCGATGATTTGAGTCAGGGTGTTTATCAGGCACTCTCGCTATTGCTACCTTATCTTGACCCGGCTCATCAGGCGCATCTAAATGCCCTGAGGGAAGAATACAGGTAAATCGACTTTCGAGCTCGGCCTGATCCGGACCTCCTGCCAACTCACCAGAATAGTTTGATCAGCAAGAGACCGTTGATAATAAGACTGATCATGGTTAAGCCCCGCCAAAATGCCAGTGGATCACGAACCAACAATGGCTCACTGCCCACCCCGAGAAATGCTTCGTTGGGATTGGCGAGATCGTGAATAAATTCTGATAGCTCACCGTAGCGTCTTTCGGCCTTTTTATGGACAGCTTTTTCCAGCGCGCCATCAATCCAGACTGGAAGTTCGGCTAAGCGCTGGCGAGCCGGGATATAGTTGACCCTCTGAATCGAACCTTCGTCATATTTATCACCATAAGGTAATTCCCCTGTAAGCATTTCGTAGACAATAACACCCACCGAAAATATATCCGAGCGTGTGGAGCAAGGGTAACCCTGTAGGTATTCTGGGGCGGTATAATTTTTTGTACCGAGTAAAGTCAGGCGATCCAGGGGCGTGGTTATTTCTTCTATACCAGCAATCTTGGTCGAACCAAAATCGATGATCTTAACCGTGCCCTCGCTGTCGATCATAATATTTTCAGGTTTCAAATCCTGATGGATCATTTCCTTGTTGTGGAAGGCCATTATTCCACGGGAAATTTGTCCAACGATTTCTCTGACCGCGTTTAGATCAGACTCCGGATTATCATTCATCCAGCCCCGCAGGGTCTGGCCGTCGATGTATTCAGATACGTAATACAAAAAATGTCGAGGCCGATTCTGCTCGACAACACGCAATACGTGGTTGTTGTCTAAGCGACTGCCGACCCATTCTTCGTGCATAAACATATCGAGAAATACCGGGTCGTCTTCATAATTGACCGAAGGAGTTTTCAATACCACCTGCTTGCCGCTGTCTTCATCCAGGGCCAGATAAACCTGGGTACGGGTACTGGAATGCAATTCCCTTACTATTTTATAACCGTCGAGTTTCATGCCTGCTGACAATTCAGGGGGGAACGGCAATTCGGTGAGCTTTTTGTAGAGACCTTCCTCGCTCACACCGGGTATCTGCTCAATACGAATTATCTGGCAGGTAACATTGTCGGGACTACCATTCTTGAGGGCGACGGTGGCTATCTCTTTAGCTGCCCTATCCAGATTGTCGGGATAATTGGCGATGAAATCTTTGATTTGTGTGGTCGGCAAATACTCATGTACCCCGTCGGTGGTCAAAACAAATATATCGCCCACCTGCACCGGTATTTTTTTATAGTCGATGTCCATACGCAGATCGATGCCAACCGCACGAGTTAAATAGTTTTTATCCTCTGATGCCCAAATGCAGTGATCCTGGGTCAGCAACTCTAGATCATTGTTAGATAATTGATAGATCCGAGTGTCACCAATATGAAACAGATGGGCCGTGGAAGATTTAATCACCATGGCGCTAAGGGTTGTGGCCATACCTTTCTGACCATGGGGATCTTGCTGCCCATGGCTGTATAGCCAGCGATTAGTGGCGAGCAATACTTTTTCGATAGAGGTTTTAACCGTCCAGGAATCCGGCGTGCAGTAGTAGTCATGCATCAGGCTGTTGACGCAGGTCTCGCTGGCGACTTTGCCTTCGTCACAACTGCTTACGCCGTCGGCAATAACCGCGACAATGCCTTTGTAATCGATAGCCGGGGAATCGGGAACCAGGACGCCATAGCTATCCTGGTTCTCAGCTTTGGCACCACGGTCTGAATACTGACCAACGCTGATTAGTTCGCTCATTTCCATGGCCCCAGTTTACTGTCTTCTCTCTGCAAAGAGCCATTCCGATGAGCAAGCCCTATTGTTTCAGCACTGATTGGTTCAGCGGCTTCAGGCAACATCGATCATTTGCACCGTGCCGTCTTCGAGAATCTCTGCAGTCTGGCCTTTCGGCTCTTCTAACCAGAAAAGAATACACGCCAACACCACGGCAGCAACGCCGCCAATGACCAGAAAAAACACCTGAGGTGCAACAAAGGACAGCACAGTTAAAAACACCAGGCCGCCGACATTGCCGTAGGCGCCTGCCATCCCCGCAACCTGCCCGGTCATGCGTCGACTGATCAAGGGCACCATGGCGAAGACTGCACCGGAACCACCTTTGGCAAACAGCCCACAGACCAACGTGATCACCACGACCACCGGAACGGCCCAATCAGAAGTCACCTGACCGAGTACAAAAAAGCTGCAGACAATCCCTGAGAATAGAATCACTAGCGTGCGCCGGCGGCCGACTTTATCGCTCATCACACCGCCACCGGGGCGGGCAATCAAATTCATCACCGGATAAGCCCCTGCCAGTAGTCCGGCACTGACAGCCGATAGACCAAAGGTATCTACATAGAACAGGGGTAACATCGATACCAGCGCTAACTCTGAACCAAAGGTGACTAAATAAGCCAGATCAAGAATGGCTACCTGTTTAAATTGGTAACGAAAAATCTCCGGGACTTCTTTGTCGAAAATCTCCTTATTTACCTGAACAATTTTATAAGCCTGAATCAGGTACACAGCTGCTATGGCTGTGTACAACAAATAGCAGGCGGTTGCGCTGAACCAGCCAACACCAGCCGGTGACAACTTCCATACCAACAAACTCAACGCGCCATAAATAGGCACACTCATCACCAAATAAAGAATCAGATCGCCCTTGCTGGTGACCTCCATAGCGCCCATCTTTTTGGATTTAAAATACGTTGAGCCTTTCGGACTATCACTCACTGCAAAAAAATAAAATATGCCGTAAGCCACTGAAATAGCCGCAGTACACAGTAAAGCATAGCGCCAACCATTTTCTCCACCGAACCAAAGTGCCAGCGCCGGTAAAGCCATGGCCGAAGCCGCCGAGCCAAAATTACCCCAGCCGCCATAAATACCTTGAGCCGCGCCAGCTTGCTTAGCCGGAAACCACTCACCAATCATACGAATACCGACCACAAAGCCAGCGCCGACAAAACCCAGCAAAAACCGCGCAATTGCCAATTGTTGAAAGTTCTGGGCTAAAGCAAAGAAGCAACACAGGCCACCAGAAATAACCAGAATGCCGGAGAACAGGCGTCGTGGGCCGTAACTATCCACCAGCATACCCACCACGATTCGAGCCGGAATGGTTAATGCCACATTGAGCAACAAAAGAACTTTGACTTCTTGATCACTGAGCGTAAAAACTTCGCGGATAACAACCATTAAGGGCGCGTGGTTGAACCACACCATAAAGCTGATAAAAAAGGCCATCCAGGTGGTGTGTAAAATTCGATATTTGCCAGAGAACGATAACAAACTCAATTTTTCAGACGGTGACTTTACGTTTTCCGACACGATGACTCCTCGCTATTGTTTAATTCAACCGGGCATCCCGGCGCGCACCTGGCTCAAGCTTATAAAGAGTTTTACAAGGAAAGCCTTTTTCAAAAGCTATGAGCAATAGCTGTGCCAAAATATTGCAATAAAGCCAAAACCTAGTCAGAAGCACCAAATTCACGCACGAACACCGCCCTGTGGATTCATTCTCTCCGCCGGTTTTGACGAAGATAAACCCAGTTCGGTGCATCCTTAAATATCTGAATGCACCAAATCGTTGCCCAATTGCGAGGCACATGCACCATGACCAGTCAAAACTAAACATATAGAATCTATGCCACTCAGTTATTTATTACATAACTCTCTGGAAATGCATCCGGCAAACACTCACGCCGCACGCTAGCGGCCCATAACCGTCTAAAAGACTTTCTTATTAGCGGGCACAGCGATCCACATAAGCTATTGGCACAAAGTGTGCTTTACACCTACTTACAGTATTTACAGAAAACATAGCAGCGGCCTCAGCGGCGAAATTAGCGAGGCACTTCGTTTTAACAAAGTGTAATAAG